>CAZXJC010000600.1:0-3432 GCA_964640885.1 uncultured Pirellulaceae bacterium
TAAGACAAATAAATTAACACAATATTATTAAACTGTGTTGGTTTTGTATTCAATTATGTTACTAATTAATGCAATTAACGAAACCTTAACTCCGGAAGCGCCGAACTTAGTTAAGGACGGCCCTAAATTCTCCGACTTTTACCGCAAATTTATAGCAAATATTTTTATTTGCTGTAATTATGTCGCAATTTTCATAAATATGTAGTTAAGTAACCGGGTGCGAGCACACGCTGCGCCGCCGCCCGCCGAGCAGACGAGCAGCGTGAAGGTGTGCGCCGCGCCGACAGCCGCGCCCCAGCGAGAGGCGAGGCCGAAGGTGCAGCGCTCGCGACGACGGCCGCCGACCGTTGCGCCGCTGAAGCAACGCGCCCGCGCGATGCGAGCACGCGCTGCGCCGCCCGTCGAGGAGAACTGTCCTCGAAACGCACTCCTTGGCTGGCTGCACACGAGAACCAGGCCTGGTGCCCGCTCAGCTGCTGCTGGCGGAACCACAGCACGCACTCCATGCCGAAATGGCGCCCTTCCGAGACGAGCACGAGGTGCAGTGCGGAATGCATGAAGCACCACTCCTGCGCCCCAGGCGTCGACGGCGAAGATCATGCACGCACATAAGCAGAGGAGGAGGTCAACACGCTTTGCGCACGAGGCCAGTCTGGTGCCGGTCTCAGGCGTTGGATTCGCATCCAGCTCGTTCCGCGTGCGTCCGCAGCGATCGCAGCGGTGATGCGGTGATCACGATAACCCGGCGACGCGGGTGCGCTATCAGCACACCGGCGAGAGCGTCGCGCGAAAGATGCCCATCAGATGCCAGAGATGCCCATCTCGTTCACAGCGGCACGCCGCGTCTCAAATAATGTGTCGGCCGCGACCTCTGAAGGAGCTGTAACAGGTCCGGACTGAAGCCCAGAAAGCGTGAGCTGGGGTCGCTCCACCCGGTTCGAGGCAGGTGCGTCCTTCGGGCTGCGATTCAACGGCGCAGGCGATCGCATAGCAACTACGCCTGAACACACACCCTGAGACGCCCGAGCGCCGCCTCGTCAATGTCGCTGCGCATGAATGAATGAAGACTCACGTCTAAGTGCCGCGGCTCACGCCTGCGCGTCCCGGCCAGACGCGATGACCGACGAACCCGCCGGCGAAGAGACGCGACTCGATGTGGCGAAGGTGCGCTCTCATTACGCAGTCTCATATATTCCGTCGAGAGAGGCGTGCTCTTCTCTCTCTCTCGCGCGCGCGCAGGAATGGAGCCTCGACGGCATAAATGAAGACTGGCTCGCGGGCATTACATCGATCCGCGGTCGACGCGTGACCTATGCGAACAGAGAGGTGCGTGCTGCCCGTGCGCCCGCTGTTGATCTCCGCGCCGGTAGTTGACTCTTCGCACTACGCGAACACCTCTACGCGCGTGCCCCGTGCCCGCCCAGGGTCCGACCGAAATACCGCGCAATCCGTACGGCAAGGCGGCGTGGACCGTTGACGCTGATCCTACAGGCCCTACATTCGAATGGACTCCTGGGAGGACGAAGCCGTGTAGCCAGCCGGAGAGCTCGGACGCTGTGAGATTGGCCGTCTCGCAGTACTTCAAGCGCGACGCTCACAAGGACCCGGCGGGCGAGCCTGTGGCGTCCGCGACGATTCGCGAACCGCCAGAAGGACGACCGACGCAGGCCGCAGTTTCTCGAGGCGCAGTGACGCGAGGCGGCCAGCCTCCACACGCAGAAGGCGGCACGGATGGCGCTCGCCGCCTGAGGCGCCGCCTGTCAGCTACTCTGGCGCCGCGCCCAAGCCGGTGCCCGGCGTGACGCTGCAGGTCGCCGGCGTCGACGCTTCGGCAAGCACCGGGGAACCTTCTTCCGACAAGAAAGAGAGTGCGTCGGCGGCGCCTGTCGAGGCTGCTCCACCGACGCCTGCCACCCCACCTACCCCGCGGCGGACACGCGCCTCGCGGAGCGTCTCGAGGAGCGTCGACAACAAGGGTGGCGGCAAGGTATGGACCCGGCACCTCCGAATCCTCCTCACTGTGCTCACCACCTGTTGCTCACTGTCGCCCTCTCCTCTCCGCGCGCGCAGCCGTCGGCTCGGACCGAGCTGCATGCGCGAGGCTTCGTGCCTCTCCGCGGCAGGCTCAAGGAGCCCAAGGTCTTGCGCACGCGTATCCAGACGCAGACAACGGACTGGAACCCGATCTTCAACAAGCTGAACAAAGACGGCACTGTGGCGCCGGGCGACGGTACGCGCCTGCAAGGCGGCGCGAGTGCGGCGTGGGCGGCCGGTTGCAAGTCCCAGCTCGAGACGATCCTTGACGAGGAGGAAATGCGAGGCACCGGCGACCGCAAGATGCGGATCAATGACTTGTTTGCGCTGCTCGCCTTGGCGCTTGCGCCTGCTTTGCCCGATTGGATGGCTCCGCCGGATACCCGGGGGTGGCCACCGAAGACGGCGGGCTGCAACCAGCCGTACCACGCCGACTCGCGCGCGCCCGAGTCGATGCGCGAGTGGGACCCGGCAGATGTGCCCATCGCCGTGATCGGGTGCGTGCAGAAGGACACCCGCATCAAGATGAAGCCCTTTGGCAGCACAGAGTTCGAGACCGTCACGCTGCAGCCGGGCGACCTGCTCGTCTTCCGGTGTGCCGCCCGCGGCTCGGCTCTCCCACCTCCTTCTCTCCCGAACCGGCCGCACCGACCGCGACCTCCCCACCATATCTCTCAGTCCTCTTCTATCCTGTTGCGCAACAGGGGCGACACCGTTCACGGCGGCGTTGGCTACACCGAGACCAACATCCGCATCCACGCATACATCGACCCACCGAAGTTCAAACGGGAAGCGAACACCACATACCCGTACACGGCGCCACAGGACGCGTAGGCCGTATAATTACTTTTCGGACCCCTTATTGCTTTTTCTAAGAGCTCACTGTGACCTCAGACCTCAAGAGTACTCTGTACCTGAAATTTTGTGAAGAGACCCGGGATATAAAATTAGGAAAATTTGAATAAATTGACAAGTTGCCGAACGGATATTGCGCTTAAAAGGCGGAGCGCAGTGCCGACTGCCGTGCAATGCGACGCTCAGGATTTCTGTTACGACGCTCAAGGCGTGAAGGGAAAGGCGTGAAGGCCGAAGGCCGAAGGCCGAAGGCCGGACCGACGGCCGGAACCCGAAAGGTTAGGGTCGTAGTGCTTGGGTCGGGTGCTTGGAGTATAAATCTAAATTTCTGAGAGGGTGAATTTGCAAGCGCTTGGTCAGACCAACCAAACACAACCGTTCACATGAGCCGCCTCACGGCGCACGACGGCGCGCGCGCGGGGGACGAGTCTACAACGACAGCCGCCTCCGCCTCCTCGTCCTCCTCCAGGTCGCCGTCACGCGTCGTGCTCCTCTTTTGGGTCAAGATCGCGTCAGAGACTTCTTTCGGCAGGGATGCGTGCG
>CAZXJC010000601.1:0-12755 GCA_964640885.1 uncultured Pirellulaceae bacterium
CGACGAGGCGGCAAATCGTTGGCCAGACGAGCACGACGCAACTGCCCCTGCTGCCCCCGTTCTTCGAGTAAGCTGGCCGCATCCCGAAATTGCTTGTACTCCAACAATCTCTGTACCAGTTCATCCCTGGGATCTTCCACCATGTCCGGAACTTCATCCATTTGCGGCAATACCATGCGCGATTTTATTTCCATTAGGATCGTTGCCAAATCAAGAAAGTCACCGACTGCATTCACATCCAATGCTTCCAGAATCGCCAGGTGCTGGAGAAACTGATCCGTAATCATAGCAATCGGAATGTCGGTAATATCAATCTCGTGCTTGCGCACCAGGTATAGCAACAAGTCCATCGGACCGCGAAAACAATCTAAATCAACGTGAAAATTCATCCGGTAACACTCAATCTCCCGAGGACTCCAACCACTCACTCCATGAACGATATCAATAGCCGTCTAACAACCCTAATCACAACCGTTATAACCGGTAACGTCAACTACAATTTAAGCTGATTTGGTCGCCAGAAAACCCATGACTTGACACATTTCTTACCAACATATGACAATACAGCATGATGATTTCTTAGCTAGCATCTGGCAAACTCTTCTTTAGCAGCGGCTGAAAGCCAGCCACAGGTACTGTTAAAGAAGGTAAACCTCCGGGCTGGAAGTTATCACGACAATTTGTTGTCCCTCCAACATTTACCGGCCAGGGTCTTACCATTAACAATTCGGCGTAGAATTTTCCCACCGCTGACGGTCGAATCACGAATCATCATGATTGAAATAAAACACCGCGAAACGCGAGAAGTGCTGTTGCGTGTTGAAAGTGACACGTTGCAAAACCAATCTTTTGATGGCGCTCAGTTAGTGGGGGCTG
Organism: uncultured Pirellulaceae bacterium; assembly: GCA_964640885.1. Classification (GTDB taxonomy): domain Bacteria; phylum Planctomycetota; class Planctomycetia; order Pirellulales; family Pirellulaceae; genus JAZADA01. The sequence continues at coordinate 877 of CAZXJC010000601.1, forward strand.
ATTTCTCCGGCATGGATCTCTCCGGTGCGGACTTTGGTAATGCTGACTTACGTGAAACTGATTTTACAAATGCGCAACTGGTAGGCACATCATTTAAGCGTGCCAATCTCAATCAAGCGATCTTTGTTGGCGTCAAGGCGACTGGCGGAGACTTTACAGATGCCACGATCGACCGTGGCAGTTTTTGTGAAGCTGACTTAAGTGAAACCATTTTTCGTTATGCACGTGTTACGGAAACTGACATGTCCGGAGTCCGTTTAGACAGTGCGGACATGAGCCTGGCTGAATTACGATCAAACTTTAATGACGCCAGTATGGTGCGGACGGATTTACGCGGCTCCAATCTTACGTCAGCAAATCTCAACGGAGCTAATCTGACCGAAGCGAATCTGGCAGACGCGACGCTCGCCGACGCCCAAATGTCACGGGTGCGCATGACGGGCGCTATTGGGCCTGGTGGCCAGCGTGTTAAAAGCCCGTCCAAGAAAACAGCTCAGAAATCGCCCTGGTGGCAATTCTGGAAATAAACAGCAAGTTTTCTCGCTAGCTGTCGGGCAGGGTTCCCCAACCCCAGTTTACTCACGCTGTCTGAGCCAGCACGTAGGGCCCCTTGGGAATCACGGCAATGCTCGCCTGTTCGCCATATTCCTGCAGTGAGTCGGCGACAGCCTGCTCCACCGTTGGCGAACTTTCTACAAAAAGCCGATTGATGGTTTGCGCTGGTAATCCATCACTCACTATTTTCACTTTTGCCTTGCGCCGCACCTTCGCCAGATCCTCTAACTGCCACTGATCCATCACAAAGTAGTCGGTGTTGAGGATACGATCTACAAATGCCTCCAGATCGGTGTTTTCATCAAACAACTGCTCAAACTGCGGGCTACCAATTCCCTCGCTAAGACTGGCGGCCATCACGATCGTGCCTCCCTGCTTAACCACTGGCAGCGCACCGGTTAGCCCTTTAACCGACTGGTAGAAGGTTGTATCGAGCGGATAGCCAGCGCAGCTGGTCACTACGATATCAACGGGTTCCTGAACCGTATCAGTGACCACTTCCCGACAAAAATCGACCCCTTCCAGGAAGGCCTGTTCCATATCGCCAGCAACAAACGTCAGGGGTCGTCGTTGTGAATCGATCACAACATTCACAATAAAGTCGCAACCGGTGTGACGGGCAATCCAAGTATTCTCCTCGTGTACCGGATTTCCCTCCAAGATGCCACAATCTGCCCGGGGGTCCTCCAGGAACTGCGGGCCGTGCCAGACTTTGATCGTCTCCAGGGCAGCAATACCGGGGCAGACCAATTTCCTGCCTCCGGAAAAACCGGCCATCAAGTGCGGTTCTATAAGCCCGGTCGTAATCTTCAGATCCGCTTCAACATAACGCGAATCAATCCAAATCGGCACTCCACGGGGACTGTCACCCAGAAAGGTGTGCTCCTCCAGCAGTTGGCCATGATGATTTTCAATCCGGTACTGATCTGCAATCTCTTGCCCCACCAGTTCTACCAGTTCATCTCCTTCATTCGGCCGATGCAATCCGGTAGCAATCAGAATTAGGATCTGATCACGTGCCAGTCCGGCTTCTTCAAGTGTTTCCAACAGGGGACGAAGAATCAGTTGATTAGGCACCGGTCGAGTGACATCGCAGATAACGATGCACGCACTGCTGCGGCCCTGAGCCAACTCAAAGAGTGGTGAAGAACCGTTGGGATTCTGTAACGTTTTCCTTAGAACCGCTGCAGGATCTTCCAACGGAACAGCGTTTTTATAGGCCAGCGTCCGGACAACTCGGTCATCCGGCAACTCTACTTCTAATCCCGATCGTCCGTACTCGAGACAGACCTGCATCAGCCTTCCGACTCCTCGGGAGAGTCTTCAGCAACTGCGGCGACGTCATCGGCTTCTTCTTCAACCTTCTTGGCCTTCTTCTTCCGTTTCAGGGCAACTTTCTCGATTCGCACTTTCGGCAAACCAAAGACGGAATCACCTTCTTGCCAGCGCTCGGTCTCTTGCAACTTCTCCAACCGCTCAGCACGATTGAGGACGTTTCGATTACTCAACATCCCCTTGCGAACTCGTAAACTTCTATCAATCGTCATCGTTTAACTCCAGCCACCGAAAAAACGTCAATCTCGTCTGAAAACTGCGAGTTTTCCAGTATAGGCCTCTTCAGCAGGCAATACAACGGGAAGCAGCAGGAAACTGAAACACATTTCAACGCTAGGCGGAGAAACCCGCTAACCGCACTACTCTTCATCACTTTGACATGATTGGATCATCGACAGAAAAACATCTGTCGATTGCGGTCTGTCATCAGGATTGGACTTGATACAGCGACTGATTGCCGTCGCCAGCGTCCGATTTAGATTCGGCTGATATTCCAGGATATCAGTCGGTTCCTGGGTATCGTGAACTAAAGCCGCCTGTCCTGTCGTGTCGGTCACCGGCCAGGGTAACTGAAGTGTACATAATTGGTAGGCGGCGATACCAAGCGCAAAGATATCAACTCGATGGTCGGTCCAGCGACGACGGATAATCTCAGGGGCCATGTACAAGGGCGTCCCAGTACGATTTCCCGGCTGGTGAAAGAGTCGGTGGTCAGGAATTGTCAAACCAAAATCGAATAATGTCGCCTTTTCTCCATCCGAACTGCAAATGTAATTCCGCGGACAAATGTCACGGTGAATAAATCCTCGCTTGTGAACTTCTCCCAGGGCTTGTGCCATCTGCCGAATCAGTTTGAGTTTTTTCCCCTTGAAAATAGGATCCTGGTCACGGATCAGGGTTTGCATTCCCGGCCCTTCGATATATTCCATCACGATAAACCGATCTCCAGCAGTCGTAAAACCGTGCTCAAAAGTTTTAACCACATTTGGATGGTCAAAAATCAAAGCAATCTCTCCTTCTGACGGTTTCTCTAATCCACGGAAACGCATCTCAAAGGCCTCTGTCTTTTTACTGTCAGCAATCTTCAGGCCAACAATCTCATCCCTTGTTCGATCCAGGGCCATGAAGAAATTCGACATCGTGCCTGAGATTGCTGATCTCATCACTTCAAACCGGTCCTCGATATCCACTGGCTTGGACTTGGGGCCTCTCTTGAATCGATCAAAGAATCCCATTCAGCTAGACATCCTTTTCATTCCTGCTGTCATTCCACTAGGACTCGATAGAGGAACCCTCGCTCGAAGAAGAGCAATCAACGGTTGCCCCGATGCCCCCACCATGACTGTTTCATTTTCCACAATAATCAATCGTGCGGGCGATCTCACTCTTAAGCTTTTCTCGAGGGACAATACGATCAATGTAACCATGTTCGAGAAGAAATTCACTGGTCTGGAATCCCTCTGGCAACTCAATGCGAATTGTTGCTTTGATCGTTCGTGGGCCAGCAAACCCGATCAATGCTTTCGGCTCAGCAAACACGACATCGCCAAGTGCCGCGAAACTGGCGGCCACGCCCCCCATTGTCGGGTTGGTCAGGACCGAAATAAACAACCCACCACTCTGGCTGTAATTGGCCAGCGCTGCAGAGACCTTGGCCATCTGCATTAATGACAAAATGCCCTCATGCATACGAGCACCACCACCTGAGCCACTGATGATGATCAAGGGAAGTTGTTCTTCCGTGGCTCGTTCAATTAGTCGAGCCAGGCGTTCCCCTACCACGGATCCCATACTGCCCATGATAAAGGCAGAATCTGTAACACCAAATGCCACGCGCCGGGCTCGAATCATCCCGGTTCCAGTCATTGCCGCATCTGACAATCCAGTTCGCCGTTGCTCAGCGGCTAACCGGTCTATGTACTTCTTCTTATCTTCAAAATCTAACGGATCCGCAGGTCGCAGATCTGCGTCCCACTCTTCGAACGTCCCCTCGTCCAACACCTGGGCAATGCGCTCCTTACCAGAGACGTAAAAGTGATACTCGCATTCCGGACAGACGTTATGGCGCTCCTCGGCGGTCTTGCGAAAAATAACGCTATGACAACCGGGACAACGTTCCCATAAACCTTCTGGAACTCCCCGTTTAGGCCGTTTCATCTGTCGCTTAACTCTCTTTGGAAAAGGTAACAATGGCTAGGAACGAAACACGCAGGCCGATCCCTACTATTTGTTGTATGTTCCTTCTGGATTCGACTCAACGCCTGTTTGACTCTCTCTCAAGGCTCTCGTCGAAAATGCAGATCAAAAAACTAGAGATTGCCCTCCTCTATCCAACTGGCAAACCGAAGTCCCATGAACTGACGTAACTATACCGTATCAATCAGTTTACCATGCACACCGCGGTTCTGAGGAGCACTTCTATGAATTTTCAAACACCCTTTTCTTAGAGACCATGCGAGTCCCTGAAGATACTGGCAACTGTCCTCTATTGGTCGGCTGCAATAGCTAGATTCTTGAGCCGTTCAACTTCTGCGCAGTAGGGCCGCTGGTTAAAAATTGCTGACCCTACCACGAGCGTATGGGCGCCGGCTGTTACACAATCAGCGATGGTCTCCGCATTGACTCCACCATCAACCTGTAAAATCCAATCCTGGTCAGAACGATCTCGCAACATGCGCAACCGTTCCAAGGCAACTGGATTAAACTCCTGTCCTCCAAAACCAGCCTCCACGCTCATGACCAAGACCATGTCGCAAGCTGTCAGTCCAGGTTCCAGGCTTTCGAGCGGTGTGGATGGATTGAGTGCCAAACCTGCCCCAAGTCCCATCTGCTGGATACTACCAAGTACCCCGGTAACATCCTCACACGCTTCGACGTGGACGGTGATCACATCCGCACCTGCATCTGCAAATTGCTGCAGGTAACGCTCAGGTTTCTCAATCATGAGATGGACATCCAGCGGTAATTCCGTGAGCCGGCGGAAAGCTGCCACCAATGGCATTCCGTAAGTCAGATTTGGAACAAAGAGTCCGTCCATCACATCAAGATGAAGTGCCGTAATACCGGCTTCTTCCAGTTCACGAACTTCTCGTTCGAGGTTCCCAAAGTCACAGCGCAACAGGGAGGGAAAAATGTGGGGAGCACCTTCTCTAAACGATGCTAATACGTCGCGTCCTGGCATAAACTCAATCTCTCGGTAAACAATTAATCCTCGTATTCTAATTCCTGGCTCTGCGGCAACTCATCTAATTGATCAAGACCAAACAAACCCAAAAATCGGTCTGTCGGAAAGTAAGACGGCTTACGTGGTTTTTCTCCCGTTCGCTCGACCCGCAACAAGCGTCGTCGAACCAACTGTGACAAAATACTGCTGCTGTTGCGACCTCTCAAGTCATCAATTTCGACCCGGGTCGACCCGGGTCGATAGGCAACGATCGCCAGTACGTCAATCGCCTGCTGTGACAGTCGAGCTTCGCGAATACGTCCATAAAACTTATCTCGAAATTGGGAAAATTCAGGTCGCAGACGCATCAGGTAGCCAGCACCGACAGAATCTACCTGGTAGGGACAACCGCGGTCGGCATAACGTTCATTGAGTTCCTTAACCAATTCGTCAATTTCTCGAGGGCTGACACCCCGCAGTAAAGCAGCGACCTGCTTGGACCCTAACGGTTCGTTCTCTGGATTGCCAACAAAGAGCATCGCTTCCAGGATACTCAAGGGAGTCACATCAACTGACGGAACCGGTTCTTCTTCCACCGATTCCACCTCGTCGAGATCCTCCTGCTCGGCTTCTGGATCATCCGCCGGTGCTACGCTGGCGTCGTCGTCTCGTTGGATCAAGGCAGCATAAATACCACTTAATTCATCTAGCGACGGCCCGCGACCTGTCCCTGGGTCACTCTCGACATTGGACTCTAGATCACCCGTTGAGTCATCATCAACCGGTTCAAGTTCCGGTAATTCTGCGTCATCGGAATTCGACTTGTGGACATCTGCCATGCACCCACTATAGATGGCAAGATCGCTTGTAAGCAAGTGGAGTTGCCAGCCGTTAGGTCCAGCGTTTGGCAACCTCTGCTTTCATAAACGCCAGGCCATCCCGGGAGAGCTGTTCTTCGCTTTCGTACATCCGCCGCCAGATCTTGGTCGCTGCAACCAACTCTGGCAAAGCCAGTCCAAAGGCTTCGATCATCAGCCAGCCGTCATAGCCAGCCTCGTGCAGCGCGTCAAACGTCGACTCCCAGGGAACCGCACCCTGGCCTGGTGTGCTGCGATCATTCTCAGAGATATGAACGTGACAGAGGACGTCTATGCAGTCACGAATGGCTGCTGCTGGATCTTTTTCTTCGATATTGGCATGAAACGTATCGTACATCATGCGGCAACTCGGGTGATCCACCTCGCGCACGAAACGGGTGGAATCAGCATGGCAATTGAGCAAATAAGTTTCAAACCGGTTCAGGCACTCAACTCCCAGCATCACTCCCACTTCACCAGCATGCTCAGCAACCTGTCGCATACTGTCGACGCCCCATTTCCATTCATCCTCGGTAGGACCCTGACCACTAAAAAGGCCAATCGCCGAATGGTACGGTCCCACGAGTGTTTGCGCGCCAAGAGCCTGGCAACAATCCAGTGTTCGCTTGTTGCCATCGACTCCCAAGGCACGAACCGCCGCATCGGGGCTGATCGGATTATCTTCTTCCAGGCGAATCGTGACGGCCGTCCGTTCCAATCCCAAGTCATCCAGGCGGCGCCCCCACTCCGCGTAATCCAAATCCAAGTTGAACATCGGTGCTTCGACGCCGTCGTATCCCATCTCCTTGAGAGACTCGAGTACAGGCATCATGTCATCGTTCAGTTCGCCGGACCAGAGCAGCAAATTCATTCCGTACTTCATCAAATCTCTCCTTGGGAATATCAAGTTGAAAGGCTATTGCCACCGCTCACGACGGGTTGGCCGTCAGCAAATCCTCTTTGCGGTTTCGCACCAGTGGCCGGACGGTTTTCAGTAAATCACAGGTCTCGTCGGGTAACAAAGGCAGTTTTACGCGCCGCATGACCTGATTCAATCGTCTTAGCAGTTTGCCATCATCCGTATAGTCATACAAGAACCGCTCAGCAGAAAAGAGACCAATAAATTTCCCTAATTCTGAAACCGGACGGGATGACATACGGTTGAAGGCAGCTTGCACCAACTGACCATCGATCGAATCCATCACCTCGTAGTAACGGTCCAACAAGGGTGGATCTTCTTCAATGAGGGCTGCATCCAGCAATAATTCAACCAGGATATGTGCCAGGAATCTTGGCCTCATCGTGGTATCGGCCACAAGACACTGGCGAATTTCAGTCAGCAGCTGCAAATTCAATTCGACAAAGGCACGTGTCTGGTGGAACCAGTCATCGTCATAGTGGTGCTGCACGACACCCGCCGCGACAGCCGCCAGCTGAGTATCTTTGTCGTTCACAAAAGGAGCTGCCTGTTTAGACCGCAGGCGCGCCTTGCGATCGACGACATTCATCCAGTCCGGAATTGAAGTTCCGGCCAGGAAGCAGGGATCGTCCAAGAACCTGCGGCCATGGGCAAAATAATTCATCTTCCCCAACCCCGTTTCTCACTTGGCAGCAGACTGCAATCAGCTGATTGACCTAAGCAACATCGGTCCAGGCACCGGACTGGGCTGATGCCAGCACCGCATCACAGACTTTCTGCGTTTCCACTGCTGTCCGGAATGTTGGTTCTGCCGGTGGCTCGCCTTCCTCAAGGCTCTTCAAGAAGTCGGCAACCTGATGCACGAACGAATGTTCATACCCAATTTGCAATCCGGGCACCCACCACTTGTCCATATAGGGCATATCACCATCGCTAACATGCACACTGCGCCAGCCACGCACCAACGAATCATCACGATGATCAAAGTACTCCAGGCGATGCAGGTCATGCAGATCCCAGCGAATGGAGGCGTGTTCCCCGTTGATTTCCAGCGTGTAAAGGGCCTTGTGCCCGCGGGCATAGCGAGTCGATTCGAAGAGAGCCAGTGATCCGTTACTAAACCGGCCCATAAAAGTACAGGCGTCGTCGATCGTCACCGGTGTCACTTCACCTGTCTCCTGGTGAACCCGTTCCTTGATAAAGGTTTCGGTCATGGCGCTTACCGAATCGATCCCACCATTTAGCCAGATGGCCGTGTCGATACAGTGGGCCAACAAGTCACCAGTCACTCCGGACCCAGCAGCTTCTGCATCCAATCGCCAGAGAGCAGCACCCCCTTGCGGCAAGTCTGAAGAAATCGTCCAGTCCTGCAAGAACTGAGCCCGGTAATGGAAAATACGTCCCAGGCGGCCTTCGTCAATGAGTTGCTTGGCCAGGGTAACGGCCGGCACGCGACGATAGTTATACCAGACCATGTTGGCCACGCCCGCTTTCTCCACCGCCTCGCACATCTCTTCGCCTTCAGCCGTATCCATCGCGATCGGTTTTTCGCAGAGGATCATCTTGCCTGCTTCGGCACAGGCGATGGCCATTTCCTTGTGGAGGTTGTTGGGAACACAAATATCAATGGCATCGATATCATCCCGTGCCACCAGGGCCCGCCAGTCGGTTTCGATCGACTCATAACCCCAGTTATCGGCAAAAGCCTGGATATTCTCTTCGTTACGAGCGCAGGCCGCCTTTAAGACCGGCTCGTATTCCAGGTCGAAAAAATTACTCACCTTACAGTAAGCATTCGAGTGGGCGCGACCCATAAAGCCGTAACCGATCATGCCAATATTAAGTGGTTTCGCCATTGTTCTGACTCTCTCTATGTGTTGATGGTTTAATCTTCTTTAGTTCCAGCCATGGGCATCCCGAACCTTGATCATGGCATCAAGAATCGTATTCCAGGTCTGAGAATCTTCGAGTGTTGCATTCGGGAACATACAGCCATCCCAGCAGATATGGTTAATCACCCGGGCGGATGCATCACGAAGCCAGTATTCGGAAGTCGCGGTAATATCGAGCTTGCCGTTAGGGTCATCGGCCAGACAGTGCCGCCCGGTTTTATCATGAGACCCGGCACCGTGTACCGTCCCATCGTTCTGAGCCACATGGAAATCGATCGTCCACGGCCGCAACTTGTCCGTCAAACTGGTGTAAGCGACATCAAATTCTTCCTGGGAGTACCCGTCATGCAGGAGTGCATGTTCCGGTGCGTTGTAGCCCATCAGGTAGAGGTAAGTATGCGCCTGGTCTGCCTGGAACCCGAAAGCTTCCGGCATAGCGACTCCTTCCAGAATATCCAGCATGTCCTTCCAGCTATGCATGCCAGCCCAGCAGATTTCACCCTCGGCAGCCAGGCGTTCCCCATGGTCCGCCGCAATTCGAGCAGCCTTCTGGAATGTATCAACAATGCGGGCCGTGCCGGTTGCGGGGTCTTCCCGCCACTTGTCTACACCAAACTCTGCAGAATCTACACGGATGACACCCCCGGTCCGAATACCGATGTCGTTGAAAACAGCGGCGATCCGACATGCCTTGTGGATTGCATCGAGAAACTTTCCCTGCTGCTCGTCATCACCCATCGCTGAATCACCCACCGTACCGGGCCAGATCGGTGCCACCAGCGAACCAACGACCAGACCATGACTGGCAATCAGGTCGGCAATCCGCTTCAGTTCATCGTCGCTGGCATCCGGATCGGTGTGCGGATGAAAAAGGAAATAGTCGATGCCGTCAAATTTCTGGCCATCGACCTCTGCGGCCGCCGTCCAGTCCAGCATCTGTTCCAGGCTAATGGGCGGCTCCTGGCCTTCCTCGTCACCCTTACCAACCAGACCGGGCCACATCGCGTTATGCAATTTTGGAAAAGTGTTGCTCATGATTTCATCGCTCCTGGATCAACCGTTAAATGCGTCTGACGTCGTCAGCCTGCGCGTTAACCTGCGCATGCTAACTGTTCTTGTAAGCTCCCATCGCCGGCAGGCTCTCCTGGGCATCGGGACCAAAGTAGCGGAGTCCGACTAGCGGTTCGGCCCCCGTGTTTTCCAATTCCACACCAGCTGCCGCGGCCTCGGCCGTAATAAACACCTCGTCTTCGGTCTGTTCACCAAAACGAATCAGGGCCGGTGTTTGCAGGGCCAAGTTGCCAATGCGACCTTTTCCTTGCGTGGTAATCCAACTGCTGGCACCCGGATCCTGGATCGTACACTTGGCACCCGGTTGGACCGTCAGTTCCTTGGCACTAAAGAGTTGCTGGCTGTTAACGTCTCCATACACTACCCAGCGATCGGTATAACCGTCGCCACTACAGGACTCGTCAACGACCGGTTCCAGGTAGTTATTATCCTTGAAGTTCGGATCGACATTCTTGTCCCAATCCAACTGGCCAATAATGAAATCCAAGTCCTGGTGCTTCTCTTCCGGCATGTCTTTAACCAACAGAGACCAGGGAACGTAACGACCTTCGACCAGGGACTGGAACATGCCAAACACGTCGCTTCCCCATTGTGGCTCGTAAGTACAGAGTGAGCCGGGTGCATGCAGCACGCCGGGCGGGATCAACCAGCCTGTACCTCGCTTAAGCCGATAGGCCTTGGAAAGATCGAGGATCCCGTTATCTCCCTTGTTCCAGTCTTCCAGGCATTTGCGAACCTGGTCCTTGGTAGTTCCAGGTTCCAGCCCCATGAAGGTGTAACTGAAATTATTATCGACGTTGTTGTACTGCGGGGCAAAGTAGTAGCTTTCCGGCTTCCCTTCCAGACCTACCAGTTCTGCATCCTCAAAACCCTGGTGCATGTGGTGAGGAATCGGCCCCATGTTGTCAAAAAACTTCGAGTAGATGGGCCAGCGATTATATTTTTCATAGATAGCGGAACCGATCACGCGGGCCCCGGCCTCGTCAACGGCATCCTTAAGTAAAAACGTTTCCCCTTCAAAGGAACAGAAGCTGAGTCCTTCGTGCCAGACGCGACCTTCGTTGGCCGCCTCGGTCGTGGAACCAAACCAGCGTTCATCGATGCCACCCCGATCCGCGCCGTAGGCATACAAATCATCCGGATGCAGTCGCAGTCGTCGTCCCGGATGCAGGAAGCTTCTCGGCACCCAGGTGGGGGTCAAGCGGAGCAACCCGGCACCCGCATCGAGTGCCCGGTCTAAAATCGCGCCTACGTTATCACTCGATACAATATTGTTTTCACTTGCCATCTTGGTAATCTTGGGTCTTATGAGGTACTGGAAAATGAGGGAACGAGGGGGTTTTTTGTAGCGGTTTTTTGGTCCACTGACAAGTAAACCAATCGATTTTCCTCACCGCTGCGGCGCTGGTAAAGCGGGTGGCAAAAGCGTAAATTGGAAGCTCAACGTTCCCAGTGATTTGTCTTGAAAGACTAACCAGGGAACCTGCCGATCAGGCTGACCTTCTTTGCAAGCGGGAGAAATAAACGATGGCCGCCAAAACCTGGGTGCTAACCGATGTGGCTCAACAAGAGTATGTCGATTCCTTTCAAGTCACGGCCAAGGATATCGCGGGCGCCCCCGATGGACTGGAAATTAGCAAACGAACCTTACAGGGAGGGCTTAGCGAGGGCGTTGATGTAGTCCGCCTCAATAACGGCAAGCTCACCGTGGAAGTACTCCCTACGCGTGGCATGAGTCTCTGGAAAGCCTGGTCTGGCGATGACGTGATTGGTTGGGATTCACCCGTTCGCGGCCCCGTTCATCCGTCCCTGGTCGACCTGGGTGAGCCAAGTGGCCTGGGATGGCTTGATGGTTTTGACGAACTGCTGGTTCGCTGCGGGCTGGAGAGTAACGGAGCTCCTGAATTCAATGAGCAGGGACAACTGGCTTATACGCTGCATGGCCGGATTGGCAATCGTCCTGCAGAGCGTGTCACAGTCAGTGCTGATCCAGACAAGCAAACCATTTCGGTCACTGGTGAAGTCTACGAAACCCGCTTCCACTTTCTGAAATTAAAGCTGGTCAGTACACTCACGATGGGCTTCAA
>CAZXJC010000602.1:0-2763 GCA_964640885.1 uncultured Pirellulaceae bacterium
ACAGCTCTATTTAAGAATCTCTTTCACCACCCGACCATGCACGTCGGTAAGGCGATAATCCCGGCCGGCATGTCGGTAGGTCAAGCGTTCGTGCTCGATCCCCAACTGCTGCAGAATCGTGGCTTGAAAATCATGCACCGAGACCGCATCCTCGGCAACCTGGTCACCCAGTTCATCACTGGAACCGTGAACCATACCACCACGGATTCCCCCTCCGGCCAGCCAGGAACAGTAATTGCGGGAATGGTGCCCGCGACCCTCGGTACCGGGAGTCGGGGCAAAGACACCCCGACCAAACTCAGTTGTCCAGACCACCAGGGTCTCCTCTAGCATGCCGCGTCTCTTAAGATCCTTAAGGAGAGCAGCAATCGGCTGATCGACGTTGCGAGAGAGCTTGTTATAAGTCGCCATCTTGGCATGCGCGTCCCAGTTACTATCGATGTTCGTATCCCCATCAATCAGCTCAATGAAACGAACACCCCGTTCGGCCAGCCGCCGGGCAACCAGGCATTGCCAGCCAAATCCCTCGGTGCTTCCTGGCTGCAATCCATAGAGCGCGTGGGTTTCAGCCGATTCCCCGGAAAGATCAAAGGCCTCCGGTGCAGCCATCTGCATTCCAAAAGCTGTTTCGAACGACTTAATCCGTCCAGCCAAGTTAGGATCCCATTCCCGTCCTTTCAAATGCTGTCGATTAAAAAAGGAAAGCAAATCGAGTTCCGTTTCCTGTTGTTGCCGCGAAAGCGAACGGCGAGACATGTTCGCAATCGGTTCCTTGCCAGGAATAATCCGCGTTCCCTGGTGCAATACGGGCAGGAAGTCAGATCCCCAAACCTGGCCGCCCGCGTAAGGAAGTCCTGGTGAAATCACCATGAACGAGGGAAGGTTCCGATTCTCAGTCCCCAATCCGTAACTTACCCAAGACCCGATACTGGGCCGATTAAAAGTCGCTGAACCGGTGTGGATTCCAATCGTGGCTCCGAAATGATCCCCGTTGATGTTCTGCATGGAACGAATCATGCAGATATCGTCGATCACACTTCCCACGTGGGGAAACAGGTCACTAACCTCGATCCCGCTTTTCCCGTAGGGCCGGAATTTCCAGTCGCTTCCTTTGTAGAAGCGTCGCTTCCCGTTGGACTGGTCATGATGTTTCGAGAGGTAGGGTTTGGGATCGAACGTATCGACCTGGGAAACGGCCCCGGTCATGAACAGGAAAATGACCCGTTTGACTTTCGCTGGAAAGTGTGGCTGCCGTGGCGCGAGGGGATCGGTAACATCACGAGCAGGCGCGCCCTGCAGCATCTCTGAAAGCAGACCAGGCAGCAATAATCCACCACCGGCCAGCGACTGAATCATGCTGCGTCGGCTAAATGCCATGTGGGTTGCTCCCAGACTCAATCAATAAACATGAACTCGTTACTGCTGATCATACCACGGACATAACCGGCCCAAGCCTGTTGCTGTCGATTTTTTTCGTTGCTACCATTGGCCGCCAGCTGACTGACGGACTGGGCCAGAAAGGCCACTGCGCGTGCTACTTCTGCTGGCTCAGCCGGGCGACCAAACACGACCTGGTAAACCGCCTGTACATCTTGTTCTGTATCGGCCGACTGGCCCAGTAAGCGTTGAGAAATCAATCCTGATTGCTCATGGATAAAAGATGAATTCATCAGGTAGAGAGCCTGCAGCGTGGTGGTGGTCGCCTTCCGAGTGGCAAACGGAACGTTCCCGTCAGGACCATCGAACAGGTCCAGGTAGGGATTTTTTTGAATACGCTGCTGCATCAGGTAGACGCTGCGACGGCGCGTCGGGTAATTAGCGTTAAAAGGCTCATGCTGGCGGTAGAAGTAGGAACGTCGGTGCGGGAAGGGATGTCGTTGCCCAGGGGTTCGGTCAAGCGTACCACTGAACGCCAGGATCGAATCTCGCAATTGTTCCGCATCAAGCCGACGGCGATTGGCCCGCCAGAGGTAAACGTTGTCCGGATCGACTGCCGAGTTGCGATCGATGTTGCTGCTGCCCAGCTGGTAAACGCGAGATAACATGATCAGTCGGTGCATTTTTTTGAACGACCAGCCCTCCCCGACAAAATAGTTTGCCAGGTAATCGAGCAACTGCGGGTGCGTCGGTGGTGTACCCCGCACACCAAAATCACTGGCCGTTTTCACCAATCCCTGGCCAAAATGATGTTGCCAGATTCGGTTCACGGCCACGCGTGCAGTGAGAGGATTACCTGGATTGGCAATCCAACCGGCCAACTGCTGGCGTCCACTGCCCGTCGCCTCAGCCGGCAGTTTAGCGCCACCAAGAATTCCCAGGAAACCACGCCGCACCTGTGGCCCAGGCGCCTTGGGATCCCCTGCCGCCTGGACCTTGACGTCATGCGGATCACCTTCCTGGACCGCGTAGGCAATTTCCATTGCTGGAAATCGCTTGAGCGTCTCCGCTCGTTGTTCGCGCAACACCTGCAATTCCTTCCAGACGATTTCCCGAGTCCGTCCCGGCGTCGTTACTTTCATATTCTGGAATGACTGGAATTCACGAAACTTCTCCCGCTCCCGGGCATTCCAGGAATCGAGTTCCGCCTGGAAAGGCTGCAGTATCTCCTCCGCTTCCTGCTGACCAATCCGGTAGACAAAATGACGCCGCCGCGGCTGCTTTTCAGATCCCGGATGAGGATAGACCGTACTGTCAAAGATCCCGTAGAGGCTGTAGTAATCTGCCGGGGGGATCGGATCGAACTTGTGGTCGTGACACCGTGCA
>CAZXJC010000603.1:0-7490 GCA_964640885.1 uncultured Pirellulaceae bacterium
TTGTCATCGTGGTCCCCAGATAAGGAGATTCCTGAATAACCCCCATCATTGCTCTGCCAGGTGAGATGTGCAAGTCTGTGGAGAATTTGCCACTAGCTCCCTATGGATGTTACAATCCAAAAATCGCAAGTGGCCCTCCTCTCACGTGTTATGGGAACGTTCTTGATGAAGATGAAATCTGGCTGTCTGATAAGCGACATTGGCTGGTGGTTGGATGTTGTCCGGCCGACGGTCCGCTATGCAGCATTGGTGGCAGTACTGCTGCTGATCTCTACGACGGGTTGGGCGCAGGATCCTGGTGCAGAGGCCTTGGAACGTCAATTTCGCAGTACGGTGATGCCGTTTCTGAAAGCTCACTGCCTGGATTGCCACGGCTCGGATCGGCAGGAAGCGAAGCTGAATCTCAGTAGTTACACCTCTGCGGGAAAGGTCGCCACAGCACACCAGGTCTGGGAGACGGTGTTGGAGCGGATTGCTGCGAAAGAAATGCCACCCAAAGAGGCCAAAGCCCAGCCTACCGCGAAGGATCGAAAAGCGGTCGTCGCCTGGATCCATGCGGCCCGTGAGCATGAGGCTCAGAGGAATGCAGGTGATCCGGGACTCGTGCTGGCCCGGCGACTGAGCAACGCGGAGTACAACGCTTCCATTCGGGACCTGACTGGATCCGATATCCGGCCGACTCGCACCTTTCCTGTTGATCCGGCCAATGCCGCGGGTTTTGACAACTCGGGCGAGTCGCTGGCCATGTCGCCGGCTTTGCTGCGGAAGTACTTGCAAGCGTCTCGCGAGGTCGTGGAGCACCTGGTTCTAAAACCGGACGGGATTGCCTTTGCATCGCATCCAGTGGCGACGGATACAGATCGGGATCGATACTGCGTTAAACGCATCGTAGCATTCTACGAGCGTCAGCCAACGGACTTGTCGGACTATTTCTTTGCTGCCTGGCAATACCGTTTTCGTGCACAACTGGATCGTGGTTCGGAGAGCCTGGAGCAGACCGCTGAGCGGACTGGTGTGAGTGCGAAATACCTGAAGTCCGTTTGGTCGCTGCTGACCAGCGAGGATCCACGGATATCCGTGGGGCCGATTCTGCGTCTTCAGCAAATGTGGCCCGGGCCGCCCTCCAAGACGCGACAGTCGTCGGATGCGCGGAAGGAATGTGAGCGGATGCGGGATTTTGTCGTTGCCTTACGCAGTCGCCTCAAGCCCAAGGTTGAGAACCTTAAAATCGAGGGCAGCCATGTTGGCAGTCAGCCCTTTGTCCTCTGGAAGAATCGACAGTATGTAGCGAACCGTCGGACCTATGATCGACAGCTGCTGCAGGTTGAGAAGGCTGGGGAAGCAGCGGCTCCAGAGATCGGTAACGTTGAGGCAGCACTTCGTGTGCCGGCTGATGAGGAAGGCCGTAAACGACATGAAGCGGCCTTCGCACGTTTTTGCTCTGTCTTTCCGGATGCCTTTTACGTGTCGGAGCGCGGTCGCGACTATGTCGAGGAATCCAAGAAGCAGATGGGGGAAAAAGGTCGCCTGTTGAGTGCGGGTTTTCACAGCATGATGGGCTATTTTCGTGACGATCGTCCGCTCTCTGAGATGATCCTGACCGAGGCAGAACGAAAGGAACTGGATGGCTTGTGGCGTGAGCTCGATTTCGTAACCCGGGCACCCATGCGACAGTACTCAGGCTTCCTGTGGTTTGAGCGGACCGACTCGCGTTACATGCGTGATCCCGAGTTTGATTTTGCCCGTCCTGAAAACCAGGATGCCTTGTTGCCACGGATGATCGCTCAACTCAATACGGTCTATGTTGAAAAAGCCCGCCGAGCGGGTGGCGGCGAGGTTGGAATTGCAGCGATGGAGCATTATTTTCGTGAGATCAACAAGCAGATCCGCTGGGTGGAAAAAGCACGCCTGGAAGCGGAACCGGGGCAGCTCCAGGCAGTTCTTCAGTTTGCTGATCGAGCTTGGCGACGACCGCTCTCGGAAACTCAGCGAAAAGACCTGCTGCATTACTATCAGCAACTGCGAGACCAGGATCAACTTAGCCACGAAGAGGCGGTTCAAGATCTGATCGTGGCGGTGCTGATGTCTCCGCATTTCTGTTTTCGAATGGAAATGGCTGGGTCTGGCAGCGAGCGAGTGCCACTGACGAACGATCAACTGGCCAGTCGCTTGAGCTATTTCCTCTGGTCCAGTATTCCTGACAAGGAGCTGCGGCAGTTGGCAGCAACCGGTCGCCTGCAACAGCCGGATGTTCTGCGGGCCCAGACGAGGCGGATGTTGCAAGATCACCGTGTACGGGGCTTGGCGACGGAGTTTGCTGGCAACTGGCTCGACTTCCGACGCTTCCAAGAGCACAACAGCGTTGACCGTAAGCGTTTTCCTGTCTTTACAGACCAGTTGCGGCAGGCGATGTTCGAAGAGCCGCTTCACTTTGTCGTCGATGTGATTCAGCAGGATCGTTCGGTCTTCACCTTCCTTGATGCCAAGCACACCTTTGTCAATGCCACGCTGGCCAGTCATTATGGGATTCCGGCTCAGCGCCTGGAGACGCTGTCTGCGGCAACGCCTATGGCAACTGGTCCGACATTGTCGGCGACAGGTCCGTGGCTGAAAATCGAGGATGCGGATCAGTACGGTCGAGGCGGCCTGCTACCGATGTCAGTTTTCCTGACAAAGAATGCGCCGGGACTGCG
The DNA here is from genome assembly GCA_964640885.1 of uncultured Pirellulaceae bacterium. Taxonomy (GTDB): domain Bacteria; phylum Planctomycetota; class Planctomycetia; order Pirellulales; family Pirellulaceae; genus JAZADA01. The sequence continues at coordinate 2,694 of CAZXJC010000603.1, forward strand.
AACTAGTCCAGTGAAACGTGGGTACTGGGTTGTTCGTCGGCTGTTGGGGGAACGAATCCCGCCCCCTCCGCCGAATGTTCCTGAACTTCCGGAAGATGAGTCTCGGCTGGGGGACCTGACACTACGAGAGGCCTTGGCTCGTCACCGCGACAACCAAAGCTGCGCCGGTTGTCACGACCGATTCGATACGATCGGCTTGGCATTTGAGGGATATGGACCGGTTGGAGAACGACGCAACAAGGATTTGGGTGGCCGTCCGGTCAGTACAGAGGCGATTTTTCCTGGTGGACAACCAGGAGTGGGCCTCCAGGGGCTACAGGCGTATCTTCGGCAGCATCGGCAGGAGGAATTTGTCGATAATTGTTGTAGAAAGCTGTTATCCTATGCATTGGGTCGCAGCTTGATCCTGTCGGACGAGTTGCTGGTTCGTGAAATGCGAACGAAGCTCGCGGCGGACGACGACCGTTTTGGAAGCCTGATTGAAAGTATCGTGACCAGTTCGCAGTTTTTAAACAGGCGTAGTGGTAGCGACATTGAAGGGAAATAAGAGATGCACCGACAGCAAGATCACTTGGCTCGGAAAATTTCACGACGAACCGTTCTGCGCGGTGCCGGTGTGACACTGGCGCTGCCGTGGCTGGAATCGATTCCTGTCTGGGGTGCGGAGCCAGCAGGGGAGGAAGGTGAATTTCCTCAACGGTTTGCCGCCCTCTTCATGGCCTGCGGTATTCACCCCGATCATTGGTGGGGCAAGGGGGCTGGAGCCGAGATGGAACTGAGCCGCAGCCTGGCTCCGATGGAGCCGCTGAAGACCAAGATGAACGTGATCCAAGGGTTGTTCAACAAGAATGCGACCGGTGTCGGCATACATCCCGGGCAGACCGGAAACATCCTTTCGGGGGCGTCTCTGCAAAGAGGTGCCGAGCTGAAGGGTGGGATCAGTGTCGACCAGGTACTGGCCGCGCGACTGGGACAGGAGACAGTACAGCCGAGCATGGTACTCGGTTGCGAGCAGCCGATTACCGGTTATCACGAAACAAATTTCTCAATGGCCTATAGCTCGCATATTTCCTGGCAGAACGCAACGTCGCCGGTTCCGATGGAAGTCTATCCTTCGCTGGCATTTGACAGCCTGTTTGACAACCGGGGGAATCGTCGCAACCAGAGTGTGCTGGATCGAGTGCGGGAAGAGGCGGCCAGCCTGGGTCGTCGGACCAGTACTGCTGACCTGTCCCGACTGGACGAATATCTCACCAGCGTACGCGAAGTGGAAAAACGGATTGAACGTCAGAGAGTCCAGCAGAACAAGGCTGCCGACCGTGCGAAACATAGTGGGAAATCAGTCGTTATGATGAAGCGACCGGACAACGGTTTGCCGGAAGACATTCGTGAGCACATGCGGCTGATGTGTGACGTGATTGCGTTGGCATTTCAGACGGACAAGACCCGGGTCGGGACACTGCTACTGTGTCGTGACATTTCGGGTCTCTTTTATCCGTTCCTGGATGTTCGCAAGGCGCATCATTCAGCCTCCCACAATGATCGTTCCGAGGATTGGGAAAAGATCTCACGCTACTACTGCAGCCAGTTGGCTTACCTGGCCGGTCGGCTCGACGCGATGCCGGAAGGGGAGGGGACCGTCCTCGATAATTCGTGTCTGCTATGGGTCAATAACATGTGGTCGGGAAGTCGCCACGATTCCACGAAGGTGCCCCTGCTGACTGCTGGCGGGATGGGAGGCAGGCTGAAGACCGGACGTGTCTTGGACTATACCGAAAAGGATGACCAGGAGCGTAAGCTTTGCAGTTTTTATCTCTCCATCTTGAATCGCATGGGCGTCTCGATGGATCAGTTCGGTGACGCGGATACGCAACTAGCCGGTCTGTGATAAGAGGTAAATTCACTCCTTAAAGGCTCTGAAACGCATATTATTTTCAAGGACGGCAACCGATGATTTTCCTGAGAACATTGGCACTGATTGTTAGCATTATTCTCCCGACTGCTGTTGTCGCGGATGAGTTCCAGGAAAAGGAGCTGACGGAGGCCAACTACGCGAAGTGGCGTGATCACGTTCTTCCCAAGAACTGGGAACTCTCTTACCGAAGGATCCCCTGGCGGACAAGCTTCTGGGATGCGGTCATCGAGGCGCAGGCGACGGACAAACCGATCTTCTTGTGGTCGATGAACGGCCACCCGCTCTGTAATACGTGAGGCAACGGTGTCAAAGACCGACAGTTAGTCTGGTCGAATCGAGAAGTGCAAAAGCTGGCCGCCGAGTTTGTGATGGCTGCTGATGCCTGCGACCGCATGCAAAGAGAATCCTGCCAGGATGCAGACGCTTTGCTATTCAAGAAATTTGCCGGAAAACGTACATCGACGAAGGGTAATCGAGGTGGCAACCAGGGACACTACGCAGTGACTCCGAGCGGAGAGTTGCTTGCATCCAGTTCCAACACTGACCCGAAAGCGCTTGCGGAGTTGATGAAGCAAGCACTCGCAAAGTGGGCAGCGCTCTCTCGCGAAAAACGGCTGTTGCCTATGACTCCAGACCCCAAAGCTGCCGAGAACTGGCGACTCGTGGAGGCACTGTACCCAGAAGACGGCCTGGCGTTGCGTGTGGTCGCCCGTGACCAGAAGCGTGAGCGTTGGCCCGACTCGAATCTGGACTACGCCTGGTTCCGCAAAGACGAGGCCCGCGCACTTCTTCCCGCTAAACCAAAGAAAAACGCTAAGCACGACGTGCCGCGTGAATTGGTGCGACGTCTGGCTCGCTTTCATCTACTCGACAATGTCCATGCTCTCAATTACACGTTCTTTCCTAAGGAGGCAATCGAGAAGGCTCGATTAACATCCACTGTTCTCCAGGTTGAAGGCGATCTAGTTTCACTCAGCTTTGAGGGAGAGACTCGCGCATCAATGGTGTCCCCGAAGAAGATCGGCTACGAACCGAAGCTGCTAGGCCGTGCAACGTTCAACCTCAAGGAACAGAAATTCGTCTCCTTCGAGATGCTGGCGGTCGGTACGCGATGGGGGTTGGGCAACTGCAACCAACGCCATAACCCGGCTCCAGCCCTGATGGGAATCGTTCTCACACTGGCTGGCGACAGCCAGGCTGAACGACTTCCGCCCGCGTTTATCTCGCGGTACGGTTGGTAGTGCCTCCACGACCTGGTTTTCGAGATGGTCGAAAAGGACAAGCCAAAGGATGGTAAAGGACAAAGCTGGGGCCACAAATAGAGGTGTTTCCATGCCTATTTGAAATGTCCAGTTTCGTCGTCTGAGGCAGCGTCTGTAAGTCTTTTGCAGCAAGAGGTTCAGCAGTAGATCGTGCAGCTGGTCAGATAAGTCCGGCGTCTCGCATGGCCGCTTCAAGTTGCTTCAACTTGTCTGGCGGCATGGTCCGGGCAGGTTGCCTCGGGTTCATGCCTTGAAATCCCATCAGCTTCAGACAGGCCTTGATACCGGCGGCCAAGTAGGGGAGCATGATTTCATCGATTAACCGCACCTGCTCCTGGAGTGACTGGCCTTCGTTAAATTGCCCTGCCATGCCCAGGTCGAGCAGTTCCTTGAGGGCACTGGGCCAGATATTGGAAAACGCGGTTGTGGTCCCATTGCAGCCGATCAGCGTTCCGGAAAGGATCATGCTGCCGTTGCAAATCCAAAAACGCTTCTCCTTCGGTATATAACGCCTGACGCGAGCTTCAAATCGCATGTCGTGGTCGGTGACATAGCCAAAGACATTATCCATGGAAGCGACTTCTCCCAGGACTTCTGGCTCAGCGGCTGGTTGGGCGGCGATCCCAAAACTGGCTGGTGATGTCTGGTGCATCAAAAGCACGGGGACCGGAGATCGCGGCAGAACATTCTGAAAGTAATTCAGGACGTTCTCTTCGTGCCGGGGGAATCGGATGCGAACCATTTCTGCGCCCGCATTGGCATAGTTTTCTGCTTGTCGGAGCGTTTCTGCTACCGAGGGACAGTCAATGCCTCCGATACTGAACGTGTCGCCCTCCAGCGTTTCGGTGACTGTCTTTAGTAGGGTGACTCGTTCCTGCTCACTCATCGAAAACTCTTCCCCGGACTGGCTTCCAATCAGGTAGCCAGATATTGGCGTCTGGAGCCATCTTGTTACGTTTTGCTGGGCAGCATCCAGGTCAAGTTCACCGTTGGATTGAAAGGGACTTGCCATTGGAATCGTAACGAGCGGGTCGGCGGTAGGGATGGGCATGCTGCTTCTTTCAACTGGGGTCGACACGGGGTGATCGGAAGAGAAACTCAACTTGCCCGATTGTAGCTGCTCGGGGATGAAAGATAAGAGATTAGAAGTGATTAATCTTTACCGAGCGGCTTTGTAAGTCTTTTGACGTAAGTCTCGCATTTAACTATGCTACAGTAGCTTGGGCCGCATTCCGTTGGAAGTGGCCGCTGACGCTTGAATTTTCCGTTACTAGCACGTGTGGGCCGCTGCCAATGTTACAGATTCTCGGCAATCCTGTGAGGACATGTGATGGCGTCACGCGGAGGGCGCTGCTACAGGCTGCCGGTGCCGGGCTTTTTGGCCTCAACCTGCCTCGCCTCCTGGAGGCCGAGTCGCGACAGGTTCCTCGTGCCCCTCGGGCCAAGTCGGTGATGTTTGTTTTCCTTTACGGGGGCCCCAGCCAACTCGAAACGTTCGACATGAAGCCGGCTGCCCCCTCCAGTGTCCGGGGACCCTTTCGACCGATCACGGCCCGTACGCCCGGGCTGAGAATCTGTGGACACCTGCCGCGGTTGGCAACGCATTCAGCCAAGTACGCG
>CAZXJC010000604.1:0-8966 GCA_964640885.1 uncultured Pirellulaceae bacterium
GCAACCCAGGCGACATTTTCAGTTTGACTCCACTTGGAAGGAAGATTCTTCTCCGCCGTGGAACCGTTGAAGTTAGGCCCGCGAAACTGGCCCCAATTGTCTGCTTGAGCTACGGACGCAACCATCAGCACTAAGGCCAGATTTGTATTCGTTTTTCTTGCCTCCTGTTCTCCATCTTCTTTGTTGGCTAGTATTCACTCGCACACGCTCTCAATAACTCCTCGGAGCCCACCTATCTTATTTCCTGGGCAGGAAACAATGCAAGCAGGGAACTCTTTAAACGCGCCTCTGCCAACCACGACAAACTAAGGAAACACTATAAAATGCGAATCTTTTTACCCCCGCGACAGCTTCCCGTAGCCAACTGGCAAACAGACTCAATTTCACTCTAAAATGGCAAGACGTTTACTTACCACCAGAGAACCGCTGGGAGCTTCTTGGATCATGAAAACTACCTCCACCCTGCTTATCGTCTACCTGGCCAGCCTGGTTGGACCACTGTCAGCAGCACCCCTGCCCACACTGGACCCGCTGGTACGTGTGGTCGACATCAATGTGGGCGAGTCAGCCAAGGTCATGCTCTCCGATGGAACACAGGCGCAGGTTAAAGTGTTAAGCCTTAAGGAGAATCGGGATAGCGTCTGTTTTGCCGTCCGCCAAGCAGAAGTCAAAGTGGAGGTAAATGGAACCCCAGTCAAACTGGTTTCAGCAACCTATCATCTACCCGTCAAAGCAGGCGGCGTGCAGATCGATTGCACGATCACCAAGGGATACAATTCGAACGGTACTCCTTCCTCCTGGAACCTGGAGAAAGACGTCCGCCTGCGACTCTGGCCAGCAAAATCTCCCTGGATCACACCTGGCACATTTATTTACACGGTCAAGCAAAAATGGTTCGCCAGTTACACGCAGATGGCCAACGTCCCGGTCTACGTCGACGGAGGTGAGCGACCCGGGAAAAGATCCGTCTACTATCATAGTGGACTCGATATTGGGGGCAGCGAGGGACTGGTCGAAGTGGTCACCGCCACCGACGCCTTGGTTCTCTCCGCCGGTAAATCAGTCCTTGAGGGGTACGGCACCGAAACCCCGGTCCGCCCCCGCTACGATGTCGTCTACCTGCTCGATAGCCGTGGCTGGTTTTACCGCTACAGCCATCTTAAAGAGATTGATTCAAAAATCGTCCCGGGTCGAGTGATCAAAATGGGAGACCGTGTCGGCCTGCTCGGTAAAGAAGGAGGGAGTGGCGGCTGGTCACACTTGCATTTCGAAATTAAGAGCAAGCAACCTTCCGGAAAATACGGTACCGAGGAAGGTTATGCATTCCTCTGGGAAGCCTACCAACGGCAGTACCAGCCAGCACTGATCGCTGTGGCTCGTCCGCATCACTTGATCTGGGCCGGTGACTCCGTCACCCTTGATGCCAGCAAGTCATGGAGTAAGTCCGGAAAGATTGCCAACTACCAGTGGCAATTCGACGACGGGACCAATGCTACCGGTGCCCGCGTCAAACGAACCTACCAACAAGCTGGCGTTTACAGCGAGGTCCTGAAAATCACTGCACCCGACGGCCAGGTCGATTATGATTTCGCTGTTGTCCAAGTCATCGATCGTCAGCAACCAGGCCAGTTACCACCGTCGGTTCATCCCAACTACTGGCCTACCTCCGGAATTCGAGTCGGTATGGAGGTCATTTTTAAGGTACGAACCTTTCGCACAACCGCTGGCCAGGAAGAATGGAATTTTGGAGACGGCACTGCACCGGTCACCGTTAAATCGGACGGGAACGCGGTAAAACATGCTCCCGATGGCTACGCGATGACCCGGCACCAGTTCCAGAAACCAGGACATTACATTGTCCGAGTCCAGCGGACCAACCAGGCCGGACTGCGCGGCGTGGGGCACCTGCATATCCATGTACAGCCCTAGCCCATGTCCCGAACAGCACAGTCAGGGCTGCATGGACCCGCAGAGGGGTGCCGGCCAGTCAAGCTGGTTGTGCTCTTCAACCAGCTGATCGAAAGCAGCGGCAGTGTCATCAGGAATGGCCGACATGCGGCGGACCTTCATATCAATGTGAGCGCCGACGAATTCACAACTGGCCGAAAGGACATTTTTATCCTCGTTGACCAGGAACTGAACATAATGAAATCGTTTCTCGGTACGTGCCACGGCGCGCCCACAAACGTAGACTTGGTCTCCAACAAGACATTCTGACAAGTAGCGAATATGCGCTTCAAGGGCAAAACTACCTGCCTGTTCTCGTTTCATGTACTCGCCATCCATCCCCAGGTTCTTGAAAAAGATACCCGTGGCTTCGCTGAACAAGTGCGTATACCAGGTAACGTTCATATGGCCCATGCGATCCCGATAGTCTTCTGGAATCACGGCGCGGTGCAACACTGGTAAGGAAGCCAGATCGGTTGGTGTTAATCTCATGGAAAGTAATCTCGTCGCTTCGCAAACCGCGTCACAGGCCATTAGCTACAAAGTTCAAACAAGCCGGCAGCTCCCTGCCCGCCACCGATACACATCGTCACAACACCAAACCTTACCTGTCTGCGTTGCATTTCATAAGCCAGGGTCCCCACCAGCCGCGAACCGGTCATGCCGAAGGGATGGCCAATCGCAATCGAACCGCCGTTCACATTGAGTTTCTCCGGATCAATACCTAACTGGTCACGGCAATAGATGACCTGGACAGCAAATGCCTCGTTCAATTCCCAGAGACCAATATCCGCAACCGACAGCCCCTGCCGCTGCAGTAGCTTGGGAACAGCATAAACAGGACCAATCCCCATCTCAGCTGGCTGGCAACCGGCAACAGCAAAACCACGGAAGGCAACCAGCGGCTGAAGCCCCAATTCACTCGCCCGCTCACGCGACATTAACAGGGTTGCACAGGCACCATCAGACAGTTGCGAAGCATTTCCAGCAGTCACCGTACCCGCTCCGCTGTCCGGATCAAAATAGGGTTTCAAAGCCCCCAGCCCTTCCAGGGTCGTATCGGGCCGGTTGCATTCATCTCGTTCCAGCAAGAACGGCTCTTCGCCAACAATCTGTCGGGTCTCTCGATCCCAGATTCCACGAGTAACCTGGAACGGAGCAATTTCGGCAGCCAGCAAATCCAATTCCTGTGCCCGGGCTGTACGTTGTTGACTGAGCAACGAAAATTCGTCCTGGGCCTGGCGACTAATCTGGTAACGCTTGGCTACGACTTCCGCCGTATCTCCCATCACCATGTAAATTCCCGGAAAATGTTCTTGCACCCATGAATTTGGAGCAGTCTCATCAGCAGTCAAACCTGAAATAAACTCCACGCCACCGCCAATGGCCACGTTGGCACCTTCTTGCACAATCTGGTGAGCTGCCATCGCAATCGATTGCAACCCGGAAGAACAAAACCGGTTAACCGTCACCGCAGCTACCTCCGCTGGCAGGCCTGCCAGCAGGGAGGCAACGCGAGCAATATTGTTTCCCTGTTGCTGCTCAGGATAAGCGCAACCAATGATAACGTCTTCGACCTCTGAGTAATCCAGTCCCGGTGCCCGGTTCAAAACATGCTTCAGACAATGGGCAACCATCTCATCAGGGCGTGTCTGGTTTAGTGAACCGCGGAAAGACTTTGCCAAGGCTGTTCGTGAACTGCCAACGACCACTGCTTCTCTCATGTTCAGTCTTCCTTTCCAGGATAAGCCGCAGACATTGCTTGTTGACTCTGGTACCGTTCGCTAGATTACCAAGGCACTGCTCAGTTTCGCAACCATACCAGTTCCAGCAGTGGTCCCGGAACCTGGTAAAACTAACGATTGAAGTTGTACTTATGAAATTTGCTGGTCAAGAAACCTTCTCGCAGCCACCAAGCGAAATCTGGGAGAAGGTCAGCGATCTACAATTCATGTCCCGCTTCATTCCTGACTTGGACCGGCTTGAGGAGGTAGATTCGGACCATTTGCGATGCCGGGTCAAACCCAAGTTCGCGTTTCTGACAGGATCGCTGCAGTTGCAATTCACGGTTTTGCAACGAGATCAACCGAACCACTTGAAAATATCGATCGTGGGCAAGAAAATCGGTGCCGGGCTGACACTGGAAGTTACCCTCTCACTGCTCACGGATCCACAAACCTGCTTAAATTGGGAAGCTGAAATCCAACAACGCACGGGATTGTTAAAACCGATTGGAAATAGTCTGATCCAAGGAGCTGCCGAAAATATCATCGTCACCCTGTGGACCAGCTTCCGCCAGGAACTGAGCGACGACAACCAAGCTCGCTAGGCAACAACTCAGCAGGAAATCATCGATGAAACTCGCCACCTGGATTTTCGCCCTGTACCTGGCTATGGGAGGGATCATCACGATTGCCTTCTTTGTTGAAGAGGTCCCCAGCAGCCAGGGCCTGGCGCATCCTACTTACGAAGACATGTCGATCGGCGGTGAAAGTACCCGCAATGACAAGATTGTCTGGCTCGGCACTGCCTTGGGAATCCTGCAGATCACGCTTTTTGTCAGCATGTTATGCCTGGCGATTCACCTCGATAAAAAGCAACGCATCTGGATGGCCGCCGGCGGCGGCTTAATGCTGGCAATGTTCCTGGCCATGGTCTTCTCTTATCGCTCGCTGGTCTCATCCGGCACCCTTTCAGACCCAGCTATCTTCCTGGGATTACCCGTACCGACAGCCTTCATGATTTACGGCCTGGGACTGACTCCAGTAGTCTTTGTTATCTTCTACGTCGTGCAATTTGATTCCTGCGTACTGCGTCCGGAACGATATGAAAAATTCAAGCAGGTCCTGGCAGAGTCCCAGCGCAGCGCGGAGGATCACCAGTAATGGAAGCCTACCGCAATACGATTGTCTTTGGTTGCGTAGCTGCCTACATGGTGCTCTGTGTGCTCATCGGCCTCTGGGCCATGCGAAAAACCAAGAACGCACATGATTTTTTCATGGCCGGCCGTAACCTGGGAGTCCTGGTAACAGGAATCGCTGTCTTTTCCAGTACGCTCAGCGGCTTTGGGTTCGTCGGAGGACCTGCCTTGATCTACAAGATGGGCATTAGTTCGGTCTGGATGGTGATCTGCGCCGCCATTGGTTTCTGTCTGTCCTTCTACCTGCTGGGCAAACGAATCTGGTTGTTTGCGGCCATGCGAGACTCGATTTCGCTGCCGGACGTTGTCGCCACCCGTTACAAGAGCGAGTTGAGCCGTTTCCTGATGGCACTGGCCATCTTGCTGGGAGTGATGGCTTACCTGGGGTCACAGATCAAAGCCATGGCCCACGTACTGCAGGATATCATGTCTCGCGGCAGCTTCTGGCAGGACATCTCGATGGAATGGTGTGTTGTGATCTCCAGTGCCGTACTGGTCTTTTACTGTGTCACCGGTGGAATTATTGCTTCGGTTTACACGGATCTGTTCCAGGGACTGATCATGATCATTGCCGCCCTGCTGGTCTTCTTTTATGCCTACCAGGCTTTACCTGGTGGCTTTACCGAGATAAGTCAGACCATTGCCGCAGACGATGCCGAGGCGATGGCTCCCTGGGGAGCACTGGGAATGCTCGGCTGCATGTCCTGGTATTTCCTCTTTGCGCTTGGTGGAGTGGGGCAACCGCACGTGGTTACCAAGATGATGATGAATAAGAACGTTCGTGATGTTCGCTACATCCAGCCGGTTTCCGTAATTGGCTTTGGCGTATCCGCCCTGCTCTGGATCAGCATTGGACTGGCCATGCGGGCACTAGTCATCAAAGGACTGCATCCGGAACTGGCGACCGCTGACGCAGCAGCACCGCAGTTCTTACAGCTACATACCCCGGCAATCCTGGCAGGCGTTGTCTTTGCCGCACTCTTCGCCGCCATCATGTCAACTGCCGATGGATTCTTGAATGTGGGTGCTGCAGCTGTTGTCCACGACATTCCGCAGGCCCTGCGAGGCAAGTCACTCAAGCACGAGTTATTCTGGGCACGCATCACCACGGTTGCACTGGCGGTGGCCGCCGCACTTTTTTCTCTTTACTCGCCAGATGCAAAACTGATCGCCATGCTCGGCTCTTTTGGCTGGGGGATTTTTGCCGCTGCCATTGTTCCGGTGGTCGCGATAGGTCTGAACTGGAAACGTGGCACGGCGTTGGCAGCCAATGTGGCCATCAGCGCCAGCTTGCTCATCAATTTCACGGTCATGTTCATGCGCAAAATGGAAGTTCCTATTCCTTACAAGATCCACGAAGGAGCCATCGCGCTCATTGCTTCAATCTGTATTTACTTCAGCATTTCACTGCTCAGCAAACCGCCGACGCTCTCTAAGGAAGTCGAAGCCGTGATGGACGTCTAGCGAAAGGCCGCGTATTCTTTGCCCAGCAGGCTGGCCGCGATCTTCAGTTGCAGGATTTCATCAGTCCCCTCATAAATCCGGCAAACCCGGACATCCTTCCAGTGACGAGCCGGGCGAAATAGCTCCGAATAACCCCTGCCACCAAAGACCTGCAGGGCACGATCGGCAGCGTCAAACGCTGCATTGCTGGCCACGAACTTAACTTCGGCCGCCAACAGGTCAGCCCGCTGTAAAAGTTCCTCGTCATCCAGGTTCGCATCACTAAGCATCTTCGCCTCACCAGCCGTTGTCAGCACACTTTCAGTCGTCTGACGAGCCAGTTCGATGTGGGCAATGTGCTGCTGTACCAGTTGGTGTTGGGCAATCGGCTTGCCGTGCTGCTGACGCTCCTTGGCATACTCAATCGTCTCCTGCAAACAGTCTTCAATCACTCCCAGACAGCCCGCTGCTACGCTCAGTCGACCACTAACCAGGGTTGCCATGGCAACCTGGAAACCAGCTCCTTCCGAACCTAGCATGTTCTCTTTCGGCACTCGGTAGTCGGTCAACTCGAACATGGCAGTATTACAGGTAGGCAAACCGAGCTTGGCCGTCATGTCTTCCCGTTCGATACCGGGGCCATCGGTATCGACAATAAATGCACTCATGCGACGTTCACCGTCAGCGGGATAAGCAAAGAAGATCACGGTATCGGCAATCCCACCATTGGAAATCAAGTACTTGATTCCGTTAAGCAAGTAATAATCACCTTCTTGGCGATAACTCGATTGCATCTCCAAGGGATTAGACCCTGCCTCCGGCTCCGTCAGGCCAAAGGCCATGATCTTCTCACCGGCAGTCGACGGCAGCAGGTAAGTTTGCTGTTGAGCAACCGATCCAAAGCGGGTAATCGGATACTGGCCTATCGAAGTGTGTCCGGAAAAAAGTGTCCGCAAACCGGTCCCTTCTCGGCCAATCCGCACCAGCGCCTTGAGGTAGGTCGCCAAGTCAGCACCGCGACCGCCGTACTGCACGTCAATCGGCATTCCCAGCAGGTTGTATTTCCTGGCCAGTTCAATCGCCTCCTCGTTGAAACGATGTTCGAGGTAGCAAAGTTCTTCCACCGGCCGCACTTCCTGACAAAAGGCTTCCACGTCCTGGTGCAATTGAGCTTGAGCTGTTGAATCCATCGTTTCCTCGACTCCACAAAACCGGCATAAGCTGGCTGACAGCACGTTTTAAATGTCACGAGCAGTTCCCTGCCTGCATATCATAACTTAGCCGCCCGCTCGTCTCGAGTAGTTCCCAGTCTAAGATTCCCCGCTACCAACCTAAATATCCCCGCAATCGTTCGCAAAATCCCCAATTGCTAATCGGCGGTCGTTGCCGATCGATAAGGTAGCTGGGTAGAATAGGGCTATGGCCAAGAACCTCAGTGACATCCTGCAAACGCTCGAGTCCCCCTTTCTCCAAAACGGCACCCTGGTACTGGCTTTTAGTGGCTGGATGGACGGTGGTGATGTATCGACCGGTACAGTCGATCGACTGGTAAAACTTCTGGACGCCCGGAAAACCGCCACGATCGATCCTGAGCCCTTCTACATTTACTGCTTTCCAGGGACCATGGAGACGGCGGCCCTGTTTCGTCCTCACATTGAAATCGAGGATGGCTTGATCAACGAAATCGAAATGCCCAGCAGTACTTTTTACTGCCACGAATCTGCCAACCTGATGTTGTTCATCGGCAAGGAACCCAACTTGCGCTGGCAAACATTTGGAGAGTGCATTTTCCAGGTTGCCCGTCGAGCGGGCATCAAGCGAATCCTGTTCGTCGGATCCTTTGGTGGCGCTGTGCCCCACACGCGTCAACCCCGGATGTACATTACTTCATCCGATGCCGAGTTACGCAATGAAATGGAAGCCTACGGGACTCGTCGCGGTGGCTACGAAGGCCCCGGCTCATTTACCAGCTACCTGATGAAGCAAGCGGAAGAGCAGGGGCTGAAGATGGTCTCGCTGGTCGCTGAAATCCCGGGCTACTTACAGGGACCAAACCCGATGAGCATCGAGGCCGTCACTCGTCGCCTGGCAAAAATTTTACAGCTTCCGCTGGATCTTGATTCCTTGCGCGAGGCGAGTACAACTTGGGAAATGGATGTCTCGACGGCTGTCGACGAAAATGAAGAACTGGCAGAACAAGTCAAGATGTTAGAAGAAGAATACGATAACGACCTGCTCGAACTGGACGCTGAAGAACATTGACTACCCTCACGGAACCTCTGACCAGCCGGTTGAGCGCTCGGCCCTGCCTGTTTCTTTCACTGTTGCTAGTGGCCTGTTCCGCGACAGTTAATTTAGTTGCCGAGGATCATCCGGATCCGCTTAAGATCCCCAACTCTTCTGCCAAGCAAGAATCGGAGATGAAAGCGTATACGGAAATCATCGAGCACTCTTTTGCAAAAATCGAGATGTTACCGATTCCGGCTGGAAAATTTCTCATGGGAAGTCCCCAGACAGAAAAAAACCGTAACGCCGATGAAGGGCCTCAGCACCAGGCTGAAATCCCCGCCTTCTGGATGGCTAAATACGAGATCACCTGGGATGCCTACGAAGTCTGGATGGCTGACCTGGATATCCTGCGACGACAGGTAACAAA
>CAZXJC010000605.1:0-2975 GCA_964640885.1 uncultured Pirellulaceae bacterium
ACACTAACCCGGTACCCGGCCGCCACCGCGGCACTGGGCGTCACGACGTTCTGCAAAATGTAATCCAGGTTAGCTCTCCCCGAACCGGTTAAATCGGGACCAATCTTTTCACCATCACCAAACAGGCGATGACAATTAGCGCAGCGTTTTTTATAGAGAGCTCTACCGGCAGCCAAATCAGCTGGTTTTGACGCGGCAGCCAACAGCATCGCTTTCACCGCCTGCAACTGTTGCTGCTGCTGTGCCGAACTGGTTTGAATCGATCCCCAAACGCGTTCCAATTCCATACGGACCTGATCTGAACCGAGGTTATATAACTGCTGGGCCTGTTGAGCAGAAATCGCTTCTTGAGGAACCTGTTTTTTCCCAACAGCGTCCAGCAGCTTCAGAGCGTAAGAAGGTCGGCTGGTTAACACCGCCACGATTTCTTCCTTCTGGGGACGATCCATCCTCGAATAACGACTCAACAGCAACGTGGCAGTACTGGGGTCATCACCGGCGGCCAGGCCTCCAATGGCAACCGACTGCACTGCCCGATCGTTGACCAACGATTGCAGCAAGGATGCCGTGCCAGCCGCCTTGACACTGATCATCGATTGCAAGGCACTGCGACGAGTCGCCGCCGGCATCGTTTTATTACGAGCCGTTTTCACGAGCTCTTTCATGGCCACGCCATCACCAAAAATGACACCGACCTGCTTCAACATCGTGGCTATTTTCGGATCACCCGTTTGACGCCAGCGTTGCTGGACACGTTCCCAGTTTGCCGGTGCGGCAAGCTGTCGACGTCCCTGCAACCCATCTCGGATGCCAGCCAGCAATTGACGCTGCTGTACTGTCGACGCTTTCTCCCAGGAAGCGGCCATTTCTAGCAACTGGGCCAGCGCGGCGGGCTGACTGTCTACTTCGACCGTAATACGTCGCGCAATCCAGGTGCGGAAGCTCTCTATTTTCGTTTGCCGAGCTAATCGCAGTGCCCGTGGCACATTGCCCATGACAGCCGGCTCCATTCCATACCAGAGCAGAGGAACCAAGTTGCTGTCCTGGCGATCCTGGTCCGATTGGGCGAGGGCCTCAGCGAGCGGCCAGCGATCGGCCAGCGGAAGCTGGCCCAGTGCGGAAGCTAAATGCAGACGAACTAGCCCAGAAACTTCCTCTCCGGCATGTGCCGCCAATACGGCAGCCGTCTTGTCATTGTAATACTGTGGCGACACCAGCAAGCGGACCACCCACTTACGAATCTCTTCCCGCTCATGCCCCAACATCAGCACCAACGATATCTCTTCCAGGCCACCGGTTACGTGTAGTGCCCACAGTGCTCGCAACTGTCGCGTTACGTCTTTAATCTGTTCCAGCAAGAGAGACAACTGGTAATGCACCCGCTGCATCGAGTCTCCGCGAGCTGCCCGTTCCTGGAGAATGCGACGGGCATGGCGAACAAACCAGTCATTGCGATGCAACTGCAACTGGACCAACTGCTGGTTCGATTGTGTTTGCAGATTCAATGCTTGCGGGGCAGCAGGTTCTCCGTAGCGGACCTTGTAGATTCGTCCGGAACGCCGGTGGATTCCATCCCGATCGTGACATTCCCCCAGGTCCGTCCAATCTGTCACGTAGACGCTGCCATCGGGTCCGTACTTCAATTCCACACCACGAAACCAGTCGCTATTGGCCAGCATAAAATCCGCACCATGCTTGGCAACGTAACCGCTTCCCTGCCGCACCAGCAAATCCTGGTTGACCCTTTTCCCATGTGTATTACACATCAACATCCGCCCACGGTATTCCTTCGGCCAGTTATCTCCCAGGTAGATCATGCCACCGCAATGGCTGTGACCACCCCCTTGAGCATCATGCTGGTTCGGAACCCCGATCTCCTTGCGGCTCTTGGCCCAATCTTCCGAATCCCAGTGGAGGTGATCTGAACAAGCGGACATCAGCTGGTAGAGATTCGAATTAAAATGAGTGCCGTACATACGATCGTAATGGGCACCTGGAACCACATGCCAGAGATGCCCGATCACGTTATTGGTAAAAAACATCTCGCCGGTGTCGTCATAGTCAAAGCCCCAAGGATTGGTCGTGCCATGGGCCACGACCTCCAGCGTTTGGCGGGTGGGATGAAATCGCCAAATAGCACAGTTCATCCAGGTGCGATCCTGCTTGTCACTGCCTGGCCGGCCGACATGGCTGGTCGCCTTGATACCGTGCCGCCCATAGAGCCAGCCGTCAGGCCCCCACTTCAAGCCATTGACCACGTTGTGCCCAACTTCTCTCAAGTTAAATCCATCGAGCAAAATTTCCGGTGCCGAGTCGGGATGGTCATCACCATCCCGGTCCGGAATAAAAATCAGGTAGGGCGGGGCGGTACACCAGACACCGCCAAAACCGATTTCGATACCCGTGAGATGTTCTCCTTTTTCCAGGAACACCTTCCGCTTATCAAAGCGGCCATCGTTATCAACATCTTCAAATATCACGATCCGGTCATGCTGGCCTTCATTCCATTCCGGATAGGAATAGTTTTCCACGACCCAGAGCCTTCCCTTGTCATCAAAACAAAAGGCTAGTGGCTGGTGAACGTCGGGATCTCCAGCAAACAGGGAGACATGAAAACCATCCGGAACCGTGATCTTAGCCAGCGCTTCGGCAGGGGTCGGGGGAATGACCTTCGGATCCTGGGTATTGATAGCCTGTCGAGGCACCTTGTCGACAGCATAGACCCGCGCCAAATCAACTTGGCCGATCAGCACCAAGACCGGCAGCCAGCAAGCCCAGCGTCGAGTCCCCACAATTCTGCTCGTATCATCCATCAACACGTTCTCCTGGAACTAATCGGCAACAAGCCGTATTGTAATACAATCGGGCCAGCCTGACAGCTTAGGCATCGATCGGCACCAGGGCCGACAGCCAGCACGCCCAGCGACGAGACCCCACAATAATGCACGCAACGACCAACACAAAAAACACCTTGA
>CAZXJC010000606.1:0-4151 GCA_964640885.1 uncultured Pirellulaceae bacterium
TTCGTCTACAACGTCAGCTACGTTGGGCTGATCTATTTCTTCTGCTACTTCTGGACGGCTATTACATTTAACCCCAAAGAAATGTCAGAAAACCTTAAGGATTACGGAACATTTATACCGGGTCATCGCCCCGGAAAACGGACAGCCGATTACCTGGAACGGGTGATGGTGCGAATTACTTACGTAGGTGCCGGCTTCCTGGCTCTGGTCGCCATCGTGCCAACGATTATCTCCCAGTCTCTCGATGTTAGTTACCAGGTATCAAGTTTTTACGGTGGTACGGGCCTATTAATCGCCGTCAGTGTAGCTTTTGACTTAGTCCAGAAAATCGATAGCCATCTGGTTATGAGAAATTACCAAGGACTGCTAGAGGGACCATAACCAGTGGCGGTGCGCAAGTATTCACACAAGCACTGATCAACCCTTATAACCGTCTCTCAGATGGAGTTCTATCTCATGCGGATCGTATTAATTGGTCCCCCCGGTGCCGGCAAAGGAACCCAGGCCCAACGACTCGTTGACGACTTGCAGATTCCTCATCTCTCCACCGGTGACATGCTACGAGCCGGACGTGAGGCGGGGACCGAACTGGGATTGCTGGCCGCTCAATACATGGACGGCGGACAGCTCGTACCGGACGAGCTAGTCGTGGGAATCGTCGACGAGCGTCTTCAGCAGCAGGACTGCCAAGACGGCTACCTGCTCGATGGCTTTCCCCGTACAGTTCCCCAGGCAGATGCACTCAACGAACTGCTAGAACAGCGAAACACGAAACTCGACCTCGTACTGGAACTTAACGTTCCTGAAGAGGAGTTAATTGAGCGACTTTTGCAAAGAAAACGACCCGACGACACTCGCGAAACCATCGCAGAACGCCTCCAGGTCTACCAGAATCAAACCAGCCCGCTTCTAGAGTACTATTCGGCCCGGGGACTACTCGCCTCCATCGTCGGTCAGGGCACTCCTGACGAGGTCTACGAGCGACTCAAGGAAGCGTCGGGCCAGCATTCCAACAGCACCTGAACTAACCTCGCTAGAAGGCCTATTTTTTCGCCTGCACGCCCTTGAACAAGTCGCTCTAAAACATTTATACTTGCTTACTTCCGTAAATTTATCTGAGGTTCCTATCATGAAAGTCCGTTCCAGTGTCAAGCGGATGTGCGACAACTGTAAAATTGTCCGCCGCAAGGGTCGGATCTACGTGATTTGTTCCAATCCCCGCCATAAGCTACGGCAGGGATGATGGCGAAGTTAGTACTATTGTTTTACGGAATCAAGCAGGACAGGAGTTAAGCGTATGCCACGTTTGCTAGGGGTCGATATTCCCAATGACAAAGCGACCGTCATCTCGTTGACTTATCTCTACGGAGTCGGCCAACGGATTGCACGGGAACTGTGTCACAAAGCTGGCATCTCGCCCCAAGTCAAAGCCCGTGATTTGGCCGACGACGAATTGGGACGACTGGCCGCTTTACTCGAACGTGACTACGTCGTTGAAGGACCATTACGACGACAGTTACAACAAAGCGTTGCACGTTTACGAGATATCAAATGTTATCGCGGATTGCGACATCGACACGGCCTGCCCGTGCGTGGCCAACGGACACGGACCAATGCCCGCACACGCAAGGGTCCCAAGAAAACAGTCGCTGGGAAGAAGGGCGTCAAAGACCTGCGGTAACCACTGATTACCATCAACCACTAAAGCCGGTTGATTCAAAACAAAATTTTCGACATTCATTTTAGAGTATCTGTAGGGGGGTAGTTGTAGGAGTGGCTAAAGGCAAGAAGCGTAAAGTACGACGAAATGTGACCGTTGGAGTTGCCCATGTAAAGGCAACGTTTAACAACACAACCGTGACAATCACCGATTCCAAAGGTGACACATTGTGTTGGGCAAGCGCGGGGACCTGTGGCTTCAAAGGAAGTCGCAAGAGCACACCCTTTGCCGGACAATGTGCAGCCCAACAGGCAGCGGAAAAAGCGATCAAGTTTGGGGTGAAAGAAGTTGGTGTACGCGTCAACGGCCCTGGATCTGGACGTGAAAGTGCCATCACGGCACTGCAAGCTGCCGGCTTGACGGTCAAAGTCATTGAAGATTGTACACCTATTCCCCACAACGGTTGTCGCCCGCCGAAGAAACGGCGCGTGTAGCAAGAAGAGAATTGCTAATTATTCATTTCGCCTGGCGCGAACTAACTGAAAACCAACGACGAAACCCTGATTCTATTTCGGTTTCAATGGAGGCCTGGCATGCATATTCGATGGCGCGGACTTGAACTACCTAGCATAGTCGAGTGCGAAAAAGAAACACTGACTTCAACCTATGGCAAGTTTTTTGCCGCACCGTTCGAGCGCGGGTTTGGCGTTACCATCGGTAACAGCCTAAGACGCCTGCTGCTCTCAAGCTTGCTGGGAAGTGCCGTCACGCAAATTAAAATTCGTGGGGCGCAGCATGAATTCTCAAGCATTCCTGGTGTCCTGGAAGACCTTACCGATATCGTCCTCAACGTAAAATCACTCGTGGTAAAAAATCACAGCGGATCTACGCGAGTGATTACCGTCGAGAAAGATCAAGCAGGACCCATCCTGGCCGGCGATATCCAGACGGATGCCGACGTGGAAATCATTAACCCCGATCTCGTACTCGCTAACCTGACCGATGACGTACCCTTCATGATGGAAATGGTTGTCGAAGATGGTCGTGGTTACGTACCCGCCACCGAGCAGGGTAGTGGTGATCACGAAATCGGAATTATTCCCATCGATGCCGTTTTTAGTCCGGTAACACGCGTACGTTACGAAATTGATGAAACACGCGTGGGACAAAAAACTAACTACGATAAAGTCACCCTGGAAATCTGGACCAACGGTTCCGTGTCTCCTGAACTAGGACTGGTAGAAGCTGCCAAGATTCTTCGGAAACATCTCAATCCGTTCGTTCAGTACTCCGAACTCGGCCCCCAGGTGCATGCAGCTAATCGGGCCCCCCGATCTACGCATGATGCAGAACTGGAATCCAAATTGAGTATGCCACTGGCAAGCTTAAGACTTTCCGTGCGAGCAAGTAATTGCCTCGAAACTGAAAACATTCATAGTGTTCGGGACCTCGTTCAACTGACCGAAGATGAACTGTTAGAAGTAAGGAACTTTGGAGAAACAACCCTGACGGAAGTGCGAGAAAAATTGACCGAATTGGGACTGCACCTGGGAATGCGAGTCCCACCACCGGCCAATCCTCTCATCTCCTAGAATTATTCAACCACCAGAGTCTGGACTGCTGCGAAATTGACCTCCCAGCAGAACCAGAGAATACAGAACGAACCATGCGACATAAAAAACGAGGCCGGACACTCGGCCGTAACTCCAGCCATCGACGAGCCCTGCTGCGAAATCTCGCCAGTAGCCTGTTTCTGACAGAGTGGGACTTCGAAGAAGAAATTACCGTTCCTTACGACGATCCTCCGAATTATCCCGGACGGATTACAACCACCTTGCAAAAGGCCAAGGAAGTACGGTCGCTAGTTGAAAAATGTGTGACAATCGCGCTTAAGTCACTCCCCGCAGAACGCGACGCAGAAGAATTCGCTTCCACCGCGGATAAAGGAACCGATTCAACCGCCTGGGAAGCCTGGCGCAACAGTGAACAATGGCAACAATGGGCCGCAGCTCGAGCACCCGCAGTAAACGCGCGACGTCGCGTGCTACGTATGCTCGGAAACAAGAAGGCCGTCAAGGTGCTGTTCGAACAAATCGCACCACGCTTCGAAGAAGAAGGGCGCACCAGCGGCTATACACGAGTCCTGCGGCTTGCTAAACCACGACTCGGAGACGGTGGCATTCGAGCTATCCTGGAATTCTCTGGAAAGAATGATCGGATTAGCGAAAGCTCGGCTCAACCGCTCGTCGCCGATGATGACCTAGACGATGATCAAGTAGTCGCCGAAGAGCTAGATGATCAAGAAGTAGAATCCGTGGAAGAAACCTCTGACGAAGAGACGACTGAGGATCAGGCTGCCACGGCAGAAGAAGCACCGGCAGAAGAAGCACCGGCAGAGGACGAGCCAGCAGCTGACGGAGATCCAGAAGAAGAGAATGCGGAACAATAGACGGCGAGTACATCAGCGGCGCAAACATCGGAAGAACACACA
>CAZXJC010000607.1:0-2643 GCA_964640885.1 uncultured Pirellulaceae bacterium
TGTCACAGCTGCGGGAATTCGCTCCCTGTGCGCAAAACCTGGCATGCTTCGCTCAGGCAATTGATGCGGTTCAACGTAACGCACTGGTTACTGTCGACGGAGCCTGGGGATCAGCGTGCGCGCTGTTGGCTGCGACGCTCCTTAAACAAGATCCCCCCTTGTTGCTTGTTGTCTGTCCGCATCCGCGCGAGATTGATCGGTTCGTTGATGACCTGTCGCTGTTTATCGATGCGGAGACGATGGTTTTTCCTGCCTGGGACTCACCAGTTGGCGAGGATGAACTGTTGGACGAGACCTACGGTGACCGTCTTCGCACGTTGAAGCAGTTGCTGCAAATGCAGGACCGGCAGGCAACTGCTGGCGAACTGCCGCCCGTGGTCGTTACCAGTATCCAGAGCCTGCTTAACCCGGTCCCTCGCCGCGAGCAGGTTTCGGGTAACAGACGTACCATCCGGGTGGGTGACCAGTTTGATCTGGAAGCCTGGCTTGACTGGCTTGTTGCACAGGGATTTCACGCAACGACGGCGGTTAATTTAGCGGGCGAGTTTTCCTCGCGGGGTGGCATTATTGATCTGTTTGCACCCGATTGGGACAGTCCTGTGCGGGTGGAGTTGTTTGGTGACGAAGTCGAGTCGATTCGGGGTTTCGAAGTGACTTCACAGCGTAGCCTGGAGCCATTGCAGCAGGTGGAGATCACCGTGCCTGGAACGACTCGTGAGTACGACGAATTTTTCACGGCATTTTTACCCGCGGGCACTTGGGTCCTGAACCTGGCCACGGACCAGGCTCAAGAATTGGCTGGGCAATATCAAGAGCGGCTGGGAAACGAATCCAACACGCATGATTACCAACAGCTGCTGGAGAAACTGCAGCAATTTGGTTTGGCCCAATGCTGGTCACTAGCGCCCGGGGACTTGGAGACCGTTTTTCGTTTTCCCATGGAGTCCGTGGAACGCTTTAGTGGAGACATGGACAAGGTACGCAGCCAGTTAGATCACATGGGCCGAAACCAGGAGGTCTTCCTGGTGGGAGCCACGCAAGCCGATGTGGATCGGCTGGAGCAGATCCTGGGCGAGACTCGCCTGGCAACGACAAATCAGATTCACTATGTCCTGGGCAATCTGTCGGCTGGATTTCGGCTGGTCAGCGAAAAAAAGTTGCTGGTTTCGGTCAGTGAGTTGTTCCAGCGCAAAGAAATCCGTCGTCCCAAACGTCGGCGGCAGGGACGAGCCATCGACAGTTTCCTGGAATTACGTGAAGGGGACCTGGTGGTTCATCTGTCGCACGGGATCGGCCGCTACCGAGGCCTCCAAGTAATTACCCAGGAAGGTCAATCGGAGGAACATCTGACGCTGGAGTTCCACGGTGGTACTAATGTCTATGTCCCGGTCAATCGAATCGAACTGGTTCAGAAGTACGTGGGGGGAAGTAAACGCCGACCTCAACTGGCTCGCATCGGCGGGCAAAGCTGGCAACGGCAAAAACAGGCGGCTCAGCGAGCCGTGATGGATGTGGCTAGCGAGATGTTGCAATTGCAAGCGGCTCGAGAATCACGACCAGGAATTAGTTTTACGACCGATTCATCCTGGCAACAGGATTTTGATGCGGCTTTTCCCTACCAGGAGACGGTTGATCAGCAAGCTAGTATTGTGGCGGTGAAAAAAGATATGGAAACTCCCCGCCCGATGGATCGACTGTTATGCGGAGATGTGGGATTTGGTAAGACCGAAGTGGCCATGCGGGCTGCTTTCAAAGCCGTGGATAGTGGTTACCAGGTAGCAGTCATGGTGCCGACGACGATCCTGGCTGAACAACACTACCGCACGTTCGTGGAACGTATGGCTGGCTTCCCAATTGAAGTGGCAAAGCTGAGTCGGTTTTCGACACCAGCGCAGCAGCGTGCGGTCGTGGAAGGTCTCCAAACGGGACGCACGGATATTGTCATTGGCACGCATCGACTGGCTTCGAAGGATGTGCAGTTCGGAAACCTGGGCCTGTTGATCATTGATGAGGAACAGCGATTTGGTGTTGAGATTAAAGAACGTCTGAAATCCGTACGGCATACGGTCGATGTGCTGACCCTCAGTGCCACACCGATTCCACGAACCTTGCACCTTTCACTGGTCGGGATGCGGGACATCTCTAACCTGGAAACAGCCCCGGAAGATCGCCGTTCGATTAAAACCCAAGTGACAAGATTCCAGGAAAAGCTGATTCGACAGGCCGTCTTGCGAGAATTGAATCGGGGGGGACAAATCTACTTTGTTCATAACCGTGTTCAGGATATTGAGAGTGTTGCCGGCAGGTTAAAGGAAATTGTTCCGGAAGCTTCCATCGGGATTGGCCATGGCCAGATGGCCGAGAAGGAACTCGAGAAGGTCATGGTTGATTTTGTTGCACATCGTTTCGATCTGTTGCTGGCTACTACGATCGTCGAGAATGGCCTCGACATCCAACGGGCTAACACGATTTTTATCGATGAAGCTGATCGCTATGGACTGGCAGATTTGCACCAGTTGCGGGGACGCGTGGGACGTTATAAACACCAGGGATACTGTTACTTGTTAATCGATCGGACCAAGTACATTTCCCCCACGGCATCTCGTCGTTTACGAGCCATCGAGGAATTTAGTGAAATGGGTG
>CAZXJC010000608.1:0-3268 GCA_964640885.1 uncultured Pirellulaceae bacterium
TCGAAACAGACCTGTTGACCGGAGCCATCGACTATACCCGCAACACGGCCATACCAGCTGGACCCCGCAAAACATCTGAACTCAATGACCTGCTCGCGGGCGCCCCGGACTTGCAAACAGCCCTCACGACCCTAAGTGAAAACATCGCTCGAAAAGGACGTGGCCATATCGCACCTGGCAAAGCAATTGAGGCAGTCGCGCTGGCCGCTACGCTTACTATTGAGGAAGGGATCGCCAGCGAACGCGAACTCTTTCAACAATGTATTACCTCCCCTCAGTGCCAGGGGCTGATTCATTCCTTCTTCGGGCACCGCGCAGTCAGCAAAATACCAGGCATCACCCGTGAAACACCACGCCAGGCGATCGAGCAGGCCGCAGTAATCGGCGCTGGGACCATGGGCGGCGGCATTACCACAACCTATATCAATGCTGGTATCCCCGTCACTCTCAAGGAAATTGACCAACCGAGCCTCGACAAGGGACTGGCTCGCATTCGGGACAATTATATGCGGTCCGTCAAACGTGGCCGTTTCACGGAAACAGAGGTCGAAGAGCGTTTGGCCCTCATCACTCCCACGCTCGAATATTCCCACTTAGCCGAAGCGGATATCATCGTCGAGGCCGTATTCGAATCCCTGGAGCTGAAGCAGCAAGTTTTTAACGAGCTCGATTCAGTCGCAAAACCGAACGCCATCCTGGCCAGCAACACTTCGACACTTGATATCGACAAAATCGCTTCTTCTACGAGCCGTCCGGAACGGGTCATTGGCCACCATTTCTTCAGCCCCGCCAACATTATGAAACTGTTGGAAATTGTACGGGGCAAAGAGACTGCGGATGATGTTATCGCTACTTCAATGGATCTGGCCAAGCGTCTGAGAAAAGTTGGCGTACTAGTGGGCAATTGTTTTGGCTTCCTTGGAAATCGTATGTAAATGCCCTACCTAGCTGAAGCGGAGTTCCTGGCTGAGGAAGGAGCCAGTATCCCCCAGATCGACAAGGTCCTTTACGACTTTGGCATGGCGATGGGTCCCTTAGCGGTCGCCGACCTCGCCGGGGTAGACGTCGGTTGGCGCATCGAACAAGAGGTCAAGGACAGTTTACCGGAGGGGATGCGACGACCGCGCGTCACCACGAAACTTTACGAAGCTGGACGCTACGGCCAAAAGACCGGTGCTGGCTGGTATCGGTATGAAGATGGTCGCACGGCTGTAGCAGACACGGAGGTTGACGCCCTGGTCCTGGAAACAGCCACCGCAGCTGGAATCGAACAGCGAAGCGTAACAGACCAGGAAATCCTGGAGCGAACGATCTACACCCTGGTGAATGAAGGAGCACGCTTACTGCAAGACGGGATCGCCCTGCGATCAGTCGACATCGACATCGCTTACCTCAATGGATACGGCTTCCCCGCAGTCCGCGGCGGCCCAATGAAGTACGCCGACATGGGCGGTCTGCCAGCCGTCTGCGAACGGGTTAAAGCGTATCATGAGTCGCAAGGGTTTTGGTGGGAACCAGCACCATTGCTTGTCGAACTGGCTGACGCGGGCAGCACGTTCTCTGACTACGATCGTCAGCAAGCTCACTAACTGGCCCGCTTAAAGGAATATGTCGGGCAACAATTCGGCACCCGCCTCACTGGCATACTGTCCAAATTCAGTTTGCCCTTCCTCGATGAGGACTTCTTCATCGATCAGAAACCGGCCGCTACATTGATCTAGCGTCTTGGCCAGGATTACCTGCGCCGCATCTCCCATGATCGCTGGCAGCCGCGTACGACGCATCGCCTCATCTCCACCCAGCAGGTTCTGAACTGCGGCAGTCCCAATTACCGTTTTCGGCCAAAGGGCGTTCACTGCGATCCCTTGCCCCTTTAGCTCCTCGGCCATGCCCAGCACACACATACTCATACCGTACTTCGACATCGTGTACGCGACGTGATGCGCAAACCAGTGGCTCTGCATATTCAATGGTGGAGCAATATTAAGAATATGCGGATTGCTTCCCTCGGCGAGATGGGGAATGCACTTCTGCGAGACCAAAAACGTGCCTCGCACATTAACGGCATTCATTAGGTCAAAACGCTTCATCGGGGTATCCACCGTTCCAGCCAGGAAGATGGCACTCGCATTATTGACAAGTATGTCGAGACCACCGAACTGCTCAACCGTTTTGTTGACTGCCGCCTCCACTTGATCTTCGAACCGAATATCGGCCACACAGGCGATCCCTTCCCCGCCGGCGGCCTCAATTTCTTCGACCGCTGTGTGAATTGTTCCCGGCAGCTTGGGATGCGGTTCAACCGTCTTGGCCACCACGGAAATCCGTGCGCCGTCACGGGCCGCTCGCAACGCGATTGCTTTACCAATTCCACGACTGGCACCGGTAATTAAGATCCTCTTCCCTGCTAAACTCCCGCTACCCGGCTCGTTACCCATCGCGACTTACTCCGACTCTACCAGTTCATGATTTCTTCCAGGGATTCTTCAATCGCCTCAAGCGTCCAGCGACTAGGTTCTTGGCGCGTGACCCCATGACTGCTCAGCATACGATAGGTAAACAGTTCATTCCCCTCGACTCCAAAGGTCACCCCACTGATATGAGCAGCGTTCTCCGTGGCCAGAAAAGCCACGATTGGTGAAATTCGTTCCGGAGCAAGCGACTTACTGACCACTTCCTCGTCAATCCCCGGAAGTGACTCAAGCATTCGCGTCATTGCCATCGGGGCGATCGCGTTAACCGTGATGTCATATTTAGCAAGTTCAATGGCAGCCACCCGTGTGAGGCCATAAATACCGGCCTTGGCAGCTCCGTAATTAGCTTGCCCAAAGTTACCGAGCAGTCCCGACGTGGACGAAGTATTAATGATTCGTCCTCCGCTACCCTGCTCCTTCATGATCCGTGCGGCAGCCTGCAGACAGGTGAAAGTCCCGGTCAGATGCACCCGAATCACATCCTCCCACTCGTCGCTACTCATCTTCAGAATCGTCCGGTCGCGAAGAATTCCAGCATTATTGACCAGCACATCAAGCTGCCCGAATTCATCAACCGCAGCCTGCATGATCTCAGCCGCTGATTCCGCTGTTCCTACAGCCAGCTTGTTGGCGACTGCCTCACCACCCGCAGCCAGGATTTCCTGAACCGTGACATCGGCTGCGTCGCTCTGGCCAGAGCCATCGCGGTTAGCTCCGGGATCGTTGACCAGGACCCGAGCACCCTCAGCAGCAAACAACAGTGCATGCTGTCGCCCGATACCACCCCCAGCTCC
>CAZXJC010000609.1:0-3147 GCA_964640885.1 uncultured Pirellulaceae bacterium
CAACACAGACGCGAACCACCAAGCAGGTGCTCATGTCAAAGTCCGATTTGCGACGGAAATACGCGCAAGCACTCGAATCGTGGAAGCAAGAAGCGAAACAACAACCGGACCTGAAGCCATCGCTCAGTGCCGACGGCAACACCTTGATTTTAAAGGAACTTGATCAGGAACCGGTCGAATTGATTGCTGGAAAGACACGGCAAGCGAAAACAAGCACTGCTGGTGGCAAGAGCATTTACTGGGACAATATGTTGCCTAACGAGGTTGTCTTGGGAGCGACAGTAACCGTTAAGCCTCTTGATTCTGATGATCCTGATAACGCAAAAAAATTCACGCTCGTCGAATCTGGAGACGAGGATTACGATGCCGGTCGTCACTTGGCCACTAGCCCCATTGGCCAGGGATTACTAGGTAAGAAATGGCGCGACCAGATTGAAATCAAAACACCCAAAAGCACGCTTCGTGGTAAAATCATCGCCATCGCGATTCCGCCAGAGGTCATTAAGACTGACCAAATCGACCAGCATACACTCCGAGAGACGTTGGCTTATCCGGAGGGCACCAAACTTATCGGTGATAAAAACCTGAAGCTCAACCTGGTCCTCTACAAGCCATTCCTCGACATGAAAACCAAGTCCGGCTCCTCGCTTGACGCCCTGGAACTGGTTCCCAAGATCGTGATGCCATTTTTGGTAATGATCTTCTGCTGTTTCCTGACCCGCCCCAATTCCCAGCAGGCTCTGGATCGCTATTATGCCAAGATGAAAACCCCGGTCGATCCAGATCCGGAAAAAGACCAGGCCAAGCTGGCAGCGGCCTACGCCGATCCAGGCAACACCGAACGCGTCAAGCTGTTCCCCAATTCGAACCTGGAATTCCAGAAACCAACGGTTGCCGACATCGCCGGCTTTGTCATCTCGGTGATTACCTGCTTTGCAATCATTGGCTTTGCTTTCTGGATGGCCGGTATCGGCGCCAGCTAAAATCACCACTCTTTTCCTGGATAATGCCTTATGACTCGCTACCAGACACGTCGTGACAAGCTGCGTCGACAACTAAAACGACAGGCGATGGAATCGATCCTGGTCACCAACTTCACCAATGTCACGTACCTGACCGGCTTCACAGGTGATTCCAGCTACCTGCTGGTCACACCGACCGACGAAGTGATGATCAGTGACTCGCGTTACACCCAGCAGCTGGAGGAGGAATGCCCCGGGTTGGACGTAGTCATTCGTACTTCTGCGATACCGATGATGGCTTCGCTGGCCAAACTGGCCAAGAAGACGGCAATCCAAAACTTGGCCGTTGAATCCCAGTCGATGAGTCTGGCTCTCTTTGATCAAATTGATGCAACGCTGACCGGAACCAGCTTAGTAAGAAGTTCAGGCATCGTCGAAGAGTTGCGGGAAATCAAGGATGCTGACGAAATCCAGCAGATTCGTGATGCCATCCACTTGGCCGAACGAACGTTTGCTGTGGTTCGGGCGAGTCTCCGTCCGGAACGGACTGAGAAAGAAGTTGCCTACGAGATCGAGAACCAGATCCGCCTCTTCGGTGGTTCTGGTTGCAGCTTCACTCCGATCGTGGCCGTGGGGCCGCGGGCAGCCTTACCCCACGCACATCCAACGGACCATCAGATCAAAGAGAGTGGATTTGTTTTGATCGACTGGGGCGCCAGAGGGCACCTCTACATCAGTGACCTGACGCGGGTACTTGTGACTGGCAAGGTCCCTGCCAAGCTGGAACAAATCTACAATGTAGTACTAGCAGCGCAGGAGAAAGCGATATCCAAGATCAAGCCGGGAGCCCTGATGGGCGACGTCGACAAGGCGGCCCGTTCGGTGATCGCAAAGGCTGGCTATGGCAAGCGTTTCGGACATTCCCTGGGCCATGGAATTGGCCTCGAAGTGCATGAAGGCCCCAGCCTGGCACCCCGCCAGCAACGCCCCCTAAAGGCAGGGATGGTAGTAACGGTTGAACCCGGTATTTACCTGCCAAATTGGGGGGGAGTTCGCATTGAAGATGATATCCTGGTTACCCGTAACGGTCATGAGGTCCTCAGTAGCGTCCCCAAACAATTCTCAGACTGTTTTACCATTTGACCTGTTAAGATATCCTCTAGTAGCGCACAATTTACTGATTAGTATTTAATTACGTCTGTTTTATTTCCCTTTGTATTGAACGGAGAGGTCCGATGGCGGACTCTGAAAATAGCGTCGACGACATCTTTGAGCTGGATCGAATTCGCCGGCTGATCGATTTAATGAAAGAACACGGTCTGACGGAAGTGGATTTACAGCAGGGAGACCAGCAAATCCGACTCGCTCGAGGAACCGAGACACCGCTGACCGGTGCTGCGTTCCCAACGATGATTCCAGCGGCACCTCAACCGATCGCTCCTGCACCGGCGACGACTCCAGCCGCTACGGAAGCTGACAGCAGCCAGCCTGCTGATGACGAAAACATTGTAACTATCAATGCTCCTATGGTCGGTACGTTTTATTCCAGGCCAAATCCCAATGCTGACTCCTACGTCAAGGTTGGAGATCACGTAAGCAAGGATACGACAATCTGCATCATCGAAGCGATGAAAGTATTCAACGAGATTCCCGCCGAAGTCAGCGGCCGCGTGGTAGCCATCCTGGTGGACGACGATGAACCGTTGGAATTCGGCAAACCGTTGTTCAAGATCGACACCAGCAACTAATCGCCTCCGCTCATGTACAACAGAATTCTAATCGCTAACCGCGGCGAAATTGCCCTACGGATTATTCGTGCCTGTCGTGAAATGGGCATCGAAAGTGTCGCTATCTACAGTGAAGCCGACCGTGGCAATGCTTACCTTGAATTAGCGGACGAGGCATACTGCATCGGTCCGCCGAAATCTGCAGAAAGTTACCTGAGAATCAACCAGGTGATCAGTGCCGCGGAAGTCGGTAACGCAGATGCGATCCATCCGGGTTACGGATTTCTCGCTGAAAACGCACACTTCAATGAAGTCTGCCGCAGTTGCGGATTCGACTTTATCGGTCCACGACCGGAAGCCATGGAATTGCTCGGCGACAAAAACCATGCTCGGGCGCTGGCCCGCGAAGCCAATGTACCGGTGGTTCCCGGTAGTGATGGCTTGATTGAAGATGAACA
>CAZXJC010000610.1:0-4370 GCA_964640885.1 uncultured Pirellulaceae bacterium
AATTGGACCTCCATGATCTGCGATCCATTGCCAGCGGCCATTTGTTTTCATTAGTACGTCAGTGAATCGCATGCGCTCGTCAAAGTCCTCCCCATCCTGCCCCCTGAACACGCTTTGCAAATAGTAGTGTGCGACCGCGACGTTGCCATGCACTCTAATTGAAATCGGTCGCACCTCGGACACGCGTGTGTCGATGGTTGCAAACAAGACACGTGAAAACTTGCGTTCGCCATCCTTCGTACGCGGCACTAATTCCGGGTACAACCAGCCAGAGAAATCCTCGTGAAAGCAATCAAACCACGCTTCACTCCCGTACCCTTCTTGGCACGTCTCGATAAACTCCCACACTTCTTGCTGATCAGGTGATAACTCTTGGCTAAAGCCTGTGGTCGCCAGCATCAGAACACACGCGCACGTGAACGCCGTTGTCTTGATCGTTGTCATTCCGTTTCTCCAAAGAAGCGTGTCCGTAACACTCTGAGACATTACTCTTACGAGGAAAAGTATACGCCGTGTCAGGAAAGTCTCCTATAGTCGAACGGACTGCAGATAATTCTCGTCGGATGGTGCTTATTCTTCTCGATTCGCCCTCATCTCATCCCTCTCACACCAGAAAGGTGGCACAATCTCATTACGACACCATCTTGATCTATGTCTATTGTTCAACGCGCACATACATTGCTGATTTCGACCGTCGCGGTCTGCGTATCCGTTTCGCACACGACCCAGGCGCAGCAATTTGACCTCCTCGAAGCGACGATTGCGGACGTGCATCAAGCCTTTGACGCCGGCCAACTCACTTGCCGCGAACTGGCGTCGGGATATCTCGAACGAATACAGGCATACGATGCGACAGGCCCAACCCTCAACAGCATAGAGATCGTGAATCCAGATGCCTTGCAAGAGGCCGACGTGCTCGACGAGCAGTTCAATCGTTCTGGTCTTCTCGGACCATTGCATTGCATTCCCGTCTTACTCAAAGACCAAGTCGAAACCCGGGACATGCCAACCACGTACGGCTCCGCAGTGTTCAAAAGCTTTGAGACCAACCGGGATGCCACCATCGTGAGCCGGATGCGCGAGGCGGGTGCCTTGATCCTGGCAAAAACGACAATGTGTGAATTCGCCTCACGCTACGTAGGGTCAGGCTTTGGGGTGATCCGAAATGCCTACGACCCGACGCGCAACCCAAGCGGGTCCTCTGGTGGGACAGGTGCCGGCATTGCTGCAAATTTCGGCATGGTCGGGATTGGCGAAGACACCGGGGGGTCTATTCGTGGCCCTGCGGCAGTTCACAGTCTCGTTGGACTCAGACCGACGGTGCCGCTTGTCAGTCGTTTCGGCATGATGCCGGCCAATCCATCTAGTGACACACTTGGCCCCATGACCCGGAGTGTCACCGACGCCGCGATTCTTCTCCACGTGCTTGCTGGTTACGACGCGAACGACCCACTCACCGCCTATGCGGTTGACCACGTGCCCGAGTCCTACACCACAGACCTTGATCGCAACGGACTCCAGGGTGCTCGTATCGGTATCATTCTCGCACCAATGGACCCCAACACAGACACAACGTCCACTGACTACCAAAAGGTTCGCACGGTCATCGACCAGGCGTTTCGTGACCTTCAAGAGCTCGGCGCTGTTCTGATCGACTCTGTCTCCCTCGCTCATCTCGAGTCCATCGAAGACACCTACTCCGGAAATAGTTACGAAACCGAAGAGGCGACGGATGCCTATCTCGCAGAACACGAACACGCACCGGTCACGACGCTTCGTGAAATCCTTTTGTCGGGCGAGGTCACCCCATGGCGTGCAAAAGGTCTGATGGGACTGATTGGAAAAACGACCAGCGATCCTGGATACCTAAAGATCCTCACCGCACGAGAGCGGCTGCGTCAAAGCGTGCTGACGACCATGGCCGACCAGGGTCTCGACGCGCTGGTCTATGCCACCTTTGACCACCAAACAACCTTTATTGCCTCCGACGTCCTGATTAACCCCGACACTGAGGACCAGTACGCCCTCGGTAACAATCGCTACCTGAGTCCAGTTATCGGGTTTCCGGCACTGACCGTCCCAGCCGGTTTCACCTCTGACAATCTGCCGATCGGACTTGAATTCCTGGGACGACCGTTCACAGAAGCGACACTTCTCCGGTTCGGCTATGCCTATGAACAAGGCACGCATCGGCGACAACCACCGGCAACCACACCCGCTCTCCCGTAGGAGGAATGATGGACGTACTCAAAGCTCAATCAGCAACCATTTACGCAACAACACGCATCGTGGTCGGCTTTCTCTTCACACTCCACGGTGTCGAAAAGATCTTTGGTGTGATCTCCCGAGACGAACCGGTCGCACTCTTCTCCTTGCTCGGTGCTGCTGGCGTAATTGAATTAGTGGCCGGCGCACTCATCTGGCTCGGATTCAAAACGTCATGGGCCGCCTTCATCTCCAGCGGGCAGATGGCCGTTGCGTATTTTTATGCCCACCAGCCACGAGCTTTCTGGCCCCTCGAAAATGACGGGGAGCGCTCGATACTCTACTGTTTTATTTTTCTCTACTTCGCGGCGAAGGGGTCTGGCATTCTCAGTCTCGATCACACCATGACTCGCAGCGATGACGACACCCGCACGGCTTAAAGATTGACAACTGAGGAGAGCAACAGATGCCACCGTATTCCAAAACCGCTGTAAAGCTCCTCTTTACAACGTCGATCTTCCTGCAAGCGTCGCTCAGTCTGTCGTTTGCTCAAGACGCAGAGGAGCGTGACTATCTACTGCTCGCAACAAATCGAACATCGACGATGGAAGCAGAAATGCAGGAGGCTGCCAAGCAGGGCTACATGTTTGCCGGAGTTATGGGTGGCGAAACCTCGTTTGGTGGTAATGAGGTGGTCGTTGTCATGAAACGCTCAATGACTCATGGCAATTCACGGTACGACTATCGCCTACTGGCCACCACCAGAACGTCGACGATGCAACACGAGATCCAGGAAGCTGGTGATGCCGGCTATGCGTATAAAGGCCTGACCGTCTTTCATACCACGTGCGGGGGCGACGAAGCGGTCGTCATTCTCGAGCGAGACAGCGAGCAACGAAACGTCACACCCTATGAGTATCGACTCCTGGCCACGAAACGGACTTCGACGATGCAAGACGAACTCCGGGAAGCCGGCCGCGAGGGCTTTGAATTCGTTGGCGTAACTGTCTCTTCAACAACATTTGGTGGCGATGAGGTGGTGGCGATTCTAAAACGTCCAGTTGCCTCGAATTAGACCTCGAGGCAGTGCATCAGAGACCACTCACAGCCCCTTCTCCTTAGAACTTTTTTTGAATGGCGTCACAAAGAGTGTTTACCGACATTGGATTATTTCAAGCTCCCGTACTCACTGTGGGGCATCGATTCATCGGCGTAGCGGCTCTCCTCGGAACCTGTTTCGTGTGTTCCCACATCGTCACAGTGGTTGTCACCTGTGCAGTGGATGTGTTCGACTGGGGTGTCACCGCCTGGTTCCTTGATATTCTTTGTTTCCTCGCATGCTTCTTTTTCGCGATTCAGTGTTGGCAGTCTTCAAACCGAAAGAGCATCGATTTCAAAAGAGAGAACTCCTGGATCTGCGTCTGGGCCTTCGTCACCTTCGGCACCAGAATCCTCGACACGCTGATGCTATTTGGCGTGGTGACATGGAGTGCAGTGTACGTGACGCCGACCGGGCCGACGTTATGGTCGAACATCCTTAGCGAGGTCGTGTTTGGAATTACTTTTTCCGTCGCAGCTCTCGTTGGTTCGCTCATACTCCTGGTCGGCCCTCAGGATATGGACGCCACCGGGACTTAATCATCGGAGTCCAACAACGACACTCAGTCAGTCGCGCGCTTGCGCTTCATCCCATTCTCGGGCGAGGCGTTTCGCTTCCTCGCGCTGGTCTGGCGTTAACCGCCCGTCAACCATGTCGCGGAATCCAGTGCGACTCTCTGTGGGCAAATCAGCAGGCAATCTTTCCGAATAAAGATGAAACCACAGGTACGCCTGCACGTAATCGCCCCGCTCAAAAAAGAGAAAGCCGAGATTCGACAGCGCGAGATCGAATCCTTGTTCTGCGGCCAATCGATACCACCGAACGGCTTCAGCCTCGTCCCGCAGTACGCCTTCCCCACCTTTATATATCGCTCCGAGGGCGAACATCGCACCGCCATGACCCTGGTCTGCTGCTAATCGATACCACCCCACGGCTTCCACATCATTCCGGAACACGCCTTTACAATCAGCATACATATTACCGAGTCTGTACTGCGCATTGACAATTCCCTGATACGCAGCAAACCGATAACAACGCAAAGCTTCCGCAACATCCTGAGGCCCAC
>CAZXJC010000611.1:0-3521 GCA_964640885.1 uncultured Pirellulaceae bacterium
GTCTACATCATCGAACACCGCTTGTCGCGGTCCAGTGATCACGAGTCGTTTCATCGCCGCTCCTCCATTCGATGTGCGACACGCCGGCAAGCCGTGCCCAAACAACCTAGGCCGTTCACCATCGCGTCAGACAGTATAGGAAAAATCCGGCGTTAGGTTAGCACTGAACGGCATGGGCGTGCCACCCGGCGCCTTCATCATCACGGGCAGCAACAAGAGCTCGTTGTTGCCACCTGGTCTATGCGCTACCTTCCTTGATGCCCGTGGCGGGACCGGCATCACAGGCGTTTCTTCGAGGGCCCCAACCAGATGAGCCCGCAGCTTTTCCACCGAGAGAAATGAGGTCGCTATGCGCATTGCGAATGCCGATCGAGACGAGATGCAGGAGTTGAGCGGTGTCCATGCCGGTGCTGGGGCGATTCTCTTCGGTCGGCTGTGGGGTCGGTCCGATTTCGAGTCGCCTATCGCCTTCTGTCACACCGCGATCCTTAGGCCGCACTCCGTATTTGGCTATCACCGACACGACGATGCCGAGGAAATCTTCATCACTACCGACAACGCCGCCCAGTTCACGCACAACGGGCGGACGGCGATCGTCGAGGGCGCCGCCGCTGTGCCGGTGCGCTCAGGGGAGATCCACGCCATCTACAACCACACCGAACAGGAGACGCGCTGGTTCAACGTCCAGTGCGTCGTGCCCGGCGGCGACCCCAAGTCGACGGATTTGGACGACGATCGGGTCGGCGCCCGGTTGGAGTCGACGGACCGCCTGCCCGTCGGGCGACTGGATCGCACGGCGCTCGAGTACGGACAGCGTCACGGTGGCAAGGGCGAGGTCGGAGTTCGGGCGATATGGGGTCCGCAGGATTTCCGCAGTAATTTTCACTGTCTTGTCCACTGTCTGCTGCCTCCGGATACTTCGCTCGGCTACCACCGTCACGACGGCGTCGAAGAATGCTACATCATTATCGATGGTAGCGGGCGGATCACGGTGGACGACGCGACGGAGGGAGTTTCCCAATGGGACGTGATTCCCAACCGGTTGGGGGGAAGCCATGGTCTCTACAACCACACGCAGGAGGATCTTGAACTGCTTGTGGTCGCCGTCTGTATGGAGAAGGAGCAATTCGACTCGACGGATCTGAGCGACGACTTGAGTAAACGCTGAATCCACATTTCTCGTGGAATCGCGCCATCACGCGAAGGAGTTCCTGCCAGCGTATGTGTAGCCTCCTGCTCCAATTGCTGTCACAGAGCCCCGTTCCCCAGCCAATCTTGACGCATGGATGGGATACTACGAGTTGACTTTCCTCGCGCCGGCGTTCTTTTCTCCTCGCTAAGTAAGGCTGTGAATCTAAATGAATAGACATCCACGTCACTCAGCACGGACCTGACCCGAACTGCCCCGCCAACAATCCTGGATAAGTCCGTAGATCTCCTCCAAGAGGCGTGCCGCGATATTTCGTCTCCTGTCAGCGCGTCGCAATCAGCGATTCCAAATCCGTCAACGGGGTGTCAGAAACGTCCAGGAACTTCACGCGAAGGCGACCATCCCTCAGACGTAGAGAATGAGGGAGACCCAGGACGAGGCGATCCGGCTCACGGTCAATTATTCTCCCTGCTCCCTCTACAGACCCAGATAGTCGATGCGCTCGTCGGTGAACTCCACGTTGTGATCCAGGCCGCAGTCGGCCGGGAAGGCACTCTCGCAGCCGCGTACGAAGCGCGGCGTGTTCTGCTTGCGCAGCCAGTGGACGTAGTGGACTTGCGCAATCATGTGGCGTATCTGATCCGAGCGGTTGGGAACGCCGCGGTGCCACAGGCGAACGTCTCGCAGGAGGAGGCTGCCCTTGGCGGTGCACCCCCGTACGGGTGGCGCGACCTGGCGTTGGGTCCGCTCCAGGCCGCGGCCGATCAGCTTCTTGGGGAAGGGGTGTAGCTGGGTCCCGGGCCACAACTCCACGGCGCCATTCTCCTCGGCCACGTCGAGGGTGCAGATGTTGACGACGATGGCCGACGTCGGGTGGGCGAAGTCGTGGCCGGGCCAGAGCAGGTTGCCGTCGCGGTGCAGGGGCTGCTTGATGCTGCCTGGGCAGTTCGTGTTGGCTGTGTAGAGGGCGTTGTAGATGCCCGGACCGAGGAGGGCGGTGTTGACCTGAATGGCGAACGGGTTGGCGACGATGTCGGGGAAGACGAACGGGGCAAAGGGCGGCGGCGCCTGCTGCAGGTGACCCTGCTGACGTCCGTCGCCCTTCCACATCTCGCGTGCGATCATCAGGTGCGCGTCCTCGTCCATCTTCTGCCGCAGCAGGTCGAGGGGCTCGTGCGGGACCGCATTCTCGATGACGACGTACCCGTCGCGCCGGAAGGCATCCACGGCCTGTTCTAGGCGTTGGGCGCTCAGGCGTCGGGTTTTCTGTTCTCGGGCATTGACCGTGACGTGCATCGTCGCTCTCAACTTCAAGCGGGTGTTCCCGAATCCGACGACGGCACCCTGCCGTCCGAGCCAAGGCTAGGACGGCAGCTTCGGCGGCGCAAGGTCATTCGAAGCGCCACGGCAGGCGGCATTGACCGGGGGGGCCGGTCCGGACCAAATTCATGCGTCGCTCTCGATGCACGCAGCACCGCTCACCAGCCGGGCTAATCCGCAGGGAAAGACAGACCGCATGCGAGTCGGAGCTATCATCAGCAACGTCGAAGGGCAATGACGGCAGCCACTGCGTGGGTGCCTGCCGAGGGCAGCCCCGCGCGCATACTGGACGAGTACCCGCGGCCCTTCGAAGCACTCGCGGCGGGTGAGATCCCCGGCGTCGTCCTGCGCCGCGCGTTCGATCCCGGTCACTGCACCGGGCTCGTCGCGCGGCTGTACGAACGCGGTCTGGCCTACGATCCGGGCGAGGCCGGCAACGGCGGCGGGCCGGTCTACGTCGGTCCCCACCTGTCCGGGCTCAGCGGCGATCCGGAGATGTTCTTCGCCCGCGCCGCCGACACACACGAGCTCTTCGGGACGCTCTTCGACGGGTTCGATAATCCTGTGGAAACCTTCTACGATGCGTTGTCGGAGCTGGCCCCGGACAAGCGGGTGATGACGGCCCGCGAACCGGACGGAAGGCTGTACGGGCCGGCCGTCTTTCGCACCTACCACGCCGGCAAGGGGCACGGCCCCCATTTCGACTCGGTCGTCAAGCGCCAGAGGCTGTTCGACTACGAGGTTTCCAGGTTCCGGCACCAGTTCGCCGGCGTCATGTGTTTTCAGAACTCCGAGGTGGCCGGCGAGAGCGGCGAGCCCTTTATCTACAACTGCCGCTGGACGTCGGCGGTTCAGGAGCAGATCAGCGCCGGCAGATTCAGCGAGTACGCTGAGGGGGAGATCGCCCGGATCCAGATCCAGACGCCGCGGTATTACATGCAGCATCCAGTCGAGACCGGCGCGTCGACGGGCCATGTCGTCATCAAGGTCCACACTGACGACGGCCTCGTGGGGCTGGGCGAGGCGCCGGACAGCGTGGCCGACGACCTGG
>CAZXJC010000612.1:0-2743 GCA_964640885.1 uncultured Pirellulaceae bacterium
ATTTCTTAACCATGGCATGAACCAGTTCGATCTGATCCAAAGTCTTCAGCAGCGCCTCTCCACGCTGCGCCGTATTTGCCGGTACGTAGACGGACCAGAACTGAGCACCAACATTGCCCCGCCGCAAACGGGCGATATCGGTATGCAATTTTGGTTGCGGCTTGGAGATGTCCATTCTTTCAAATGAGGACGACGCGTTGTTGCGAATAGCCCATGGCAAATCATTGTGCCCATCAAGGACATAGCCTCGACCGTGGATTTCCAGCGCCCGTGGCGTCACTTTAACCTTTGGCCGTTTCTTGACAGCGCCCTTGTTGCCAGGCCCGCGCACGACCTGACCCGGCTTGCCTCCTGTGTGCTGGCCGTTGCGAAGCACCACCGTTCCGTTCACAAGAACATCCCGAACGCCCTGGGAATATTGGTGCGGGTTAGAGAACGTCGCCTTGTCACCAATTGTCTTCGGATCAAAAACAACAACGTCCGCATAGTAGCCAGGCTTTAGCGCCCCGCGGTGTGTCAAGCGTAAGTTTTCTGCCGGTAAGCTGGTCAATTGTCGTATCGCAGCCGCCAAGGGGATCACCTTTTCGTCGCGTACATATTTCCCCAGTAAGCGCGAAAAACATCCGTACGCCCTCGGGTGAGGACTTTTCTTAAGGAAATTGCCCTCGGGGGCCACGGCCGCCGCGTCGGAGCCGAAACTTACCCACGGCAGCGCGATCTTCTTCCGCACGTTCTCCTCGCTCATCAGGAAATAGACGCAGTCGACACGGCTACCGTCTTCGATCACCAGGTCCATCGCTACTTCTTCCGGCGACTTCTTTCGCTGCCGGGCAACGTCCGCGAGTGTTTTGCCAGTCAAATGCCTGAGATCCGGATTGTAAAATCCAACCAGGAGCACCTTATCAGCACTGCCAGCCATGAGCAGGAGGTTTTCCCAGTCATCCGTCGGTGTCTTCATCTCTGCCAACACCCGTTGGCGAATCTTTGGATCCTGCAATCGGTCGCGCCAGCGGCGAAAACCACCCTCCTGCACCCAGGGAGGCATACTGGCATTAAGACCAGTCGCTCCGGCCGTATACGTGTACATATCAGCGCTGATCCTCAGCCCTTCCTTGCGAGCTGATTCTACCTTCCGCGTCACCTCGGCAAGTTTCCCCCAGTTCTCCTACCAGGCGGCCTTTAAATGATAGATCTCTGAGGCTATCCAAGTTTCACGCGAACTACGCAGCAGCTCATCAACCGCCTCAAGCAGCTGGTTGCCCTCGCTCCGAAGGTGAGAAATATAAAGGCCCTGGTATTTCGCTGCCTCCTCGCAGAGTGCGATGAGCTCGTCCGTGTCCGCATAAAAAGCTGGTGCGTAAATCAGAGAGGAGCCGATGCCAAGAGCGCCCTTCTCCATCTCCTCTCGAACCAGCGCACGCATCCGTTTTAGTTCAGCGGGACTCGCCTTGCGGTTCTCGTATCCAATTTCATGTACCCGCAGCGTGGTGGCACCAACAAAGGAGGCTACGTTCACCGAGACGCCTCTTTCGGTCATATGTTCGAGGTATTCCATTAAACCTGTCCAGGCAACGTTGAACTTCAAATCGCCTTGGTTCGTCGCCATGTCTTGTTTCATGGCGGCATTGAGCGGGCCCATCGACCAGCCCTCTCCAAAAACCTCGAGCGTGACTCCTTGTCGAATATCGCTCTGCGCCCGACCGTCTACCAGCAGCGATCGCGTAGCCCAACTCAACATATTGATAAACCCGGGCGAAACCGCCAGGCCGGAAGCATCTATTGTCTCGCCAGCTTTGGCGTTTTTCAGGTCGCCGATGCGGACAATTCTTTCACACCGAATTCCAACGTCCGCTACATACGGAGGTGCACCAGACCCATCGTAAATCATGCCGTTGCGGATGATTCGGTCAAACAGCATGGGATCGGCTCCGCAAACCGGACTAGAAAGGGAACTGCTAAGCAGCAGCCCTAGCAACAGGCCCCACAAAGAGATCCTTGCGTACCGCCCGCTCCCTGCGCTGAATCGATTCACTCCGCCCTTTATAGACATACCTGGCTCCCGATCAAAAGATTGCGGCTCAGGAACGTCCTCTCAACGGCCCTGCAACCGGTGTTATATGGATAAGATTACACGAATACATCCTCTATATTAGCCCACCGAGAACGGGACTTACAAACGCCAAAAGGAAAACCGCATGAAACTATTCAGGGCCCTCATCAGCACCGCGGCAATCATCCTATTGACTGGGGTTTCCTTGACAGCCCAGTCGCAGGAGACCAGCTCTCGCCTCACAGCACTCTTCAAGAAGAGCTGGGACTTTCAACTGTCCGAATATCCGCTTTTCGCTACTCGCATGGGCAAACTTGACAGCAACGATC
The DNA here is from genome assembly GCA_964640885.1 of uncultured Pirellulaceae bacterium. Lineage (GTDB taxonomy): Bacteria > Planctomycetota > Planctomycetia > Pirellulales > Pirellulaceae > JAZADA01. Next base: position 2,380 of record CAZXJC010000612.1, read on the forward strand.
GCCTCGCCTCGATGACCCTTGCGGATATAGTACGTCGCAATCGCGTCACCGCCGGATTCCTGGCCGAGGCCCGTGCGATTCCGCTCAATACGTTGAACTCCCGCGACCGGCTCAATCTTCAGATATTCCGTCGATTACTAGAAGACGATGTGGCGGAAGCGGGCTATCCCATTCACCTTATTCCAATCAGCAATCGTACGGGCTTTCACATCTCGTTTCCGGAACTCTATAAGCGCGTGCCGTTGGTGACCCTAAAGGACTATCGCAACTACATCGCTCGCCTGCTCGATTTCCAGCGTTACACCGATGAACACATTACGCTGCTACGCAAGGGAATTGAGGCCCAGTGGGTCTTGCCGGCGGT
>CAZXJC010000613.1:0-3771 GCA_964640885.1 uncultured Pirellulaceae bacterium
GTAATCGTATATTCCCCAAAATGGAAAATGCTGGCCGCTAAGGCTGCATCTGCGTGCCCCTGCAGGATAGCGTCAGCCAGGTGACTCGGTTCCCCCGCCCCTCCACTGGCAACAACAGGTATCGAAACCGCATCGCTGACAGCTTGCGTAATCTCTAAATCATACCCGTCCTTGGTGCCATCACAGTCCATGCTAGTCAGAACAATTTCACCAGCCCCTAGTTCCTGAACCTGTTGAGCCCAGTCAACTGCAGTCAATCCCGTTGGCGTACGACCTCCATGAATATGCACCTCCCAGATTTCTGTCGGCGGGCTGTCATTTTCAGTCGACTCACGATAAACACGTTTTGGATCAATGTTCACAACAATACACTGGCTGCCAAACCGCTCAGCCGCGCGCTGGACAAACTCTGGATCTTCACAAGCGGCTGAGTTAATGGAAACTTTGTCAGTCCCAGCATTCAGTAAGTCACGAATATCTTCCAGCGAACGAATACCACCACCAACCGTGAGCGGCATGAACACCTGTTCTGCCGTCCGACGAACTACCTCGATCATGATATCCCGACCTTCGTGACTGGCTGTAATATCAAGAAAGACGAGTTCATCAGCTCCTTCTTTCTCGTAACGAGTAGCCACTTCAACCGGGTCCCCGGCGTCGCGCAAACTTACAAAATTAGTTCCCTTAACCACGCGCCCGCGATCAACATCAAGACAAGGAATTACTCGTTTCGCAAGCATCGCGTGGAATCGCTTTATGCGTGGTTACCAGCGAATTCAGCAGACCAGGCAGGTGACAACGTCCGCATGTTCCGTCGCACCTTGAAAAACCTGATTTCCTGTGAGTTGTCGCATCACAACAACCCATGCTATTACAACTTGGCAATCGCCTCTCGAGCAACTGCTAGACACTGCTTCATATCGTCAATCGGATTAGCAGGATTGGCCTCGTACTCCAATGACAGACTGCCATCAGCGGGAAAACCAACCTTCTTGAGTCCCTTGAAGAGGCCCAATACATCCAGGTGCCCAGAGCCAATCACGACATTGTGAGATTTTTTCTCCTGCTTCGCTTCGTCCTTCATATGGACACCAAAAACACGCGGCCCTAACTCGTGTACCGCCTTCACCGGATCTTCCTTGCTCCGAATAAAGTGACCTGTATCCACACAGGCACCAATCAGCTTGTGACGACCTTTGACTGCTTTCTTTACACTGGCAATCGTGTCATACAAAGCGCCCGGGCCATGATTGTGGATAGCAATTCGAATATTGTACTCAGCAACCAGCTTGTCCAGGCTGTCAAAAGAATCCGGTGTTGGATTAGCAGTAATATTCCGAATCCCAGCTCGCTTGGCGAACTCGAATACCTTGCGGTTCGCCGCGTCGTCTTTACTAAATCGATTTACCCCATGAGCACTGATCGAAACTTTCGCTCGCTCCAGTAACTGACGGTTCTCTGCCAGCTGTTTATCAGTCGCGGCCGGGCTCAAGTGCTTACTGAAAAATTCAACAAAATGCAGTCCCATCCCCTGGATATGGCGAATCGCTTCCACCACGTTGTAGTTTCGCAAAGAAAAACTCTGGACACCAATCGGTAAACCCCGGTAAGGATCATCCGCGGCCAGAATATCAGGAACATCAAAAATCGTTGCCCCCGCAGCAGCCGCTGTTGTCAGGGCCAGGAAACGACGACGGGTAGTTCGTGTTTGCATACTTCACTCCTCAACAAATAATGGTATCAAGCAACCCGGCTGATGATCCGATCTTTAGCACAATCAGCAAGAACTTAGCTGGGATCAACCCACTTCCTGATCATAACCGAGAAGACAGTACTGCTCAATCATCCCCAATCCGGGGCTACTAAGTTTTAGAAGGCTGGTGGACCCAAACAGGCTCGCTATAAAATCTTGATGGGTGGATCGACCAACTATTCATACATGGTCATGGCATCATCAAGGTGCTCCTGAACGACCTCACAGTCGGGAAGCGATTCCATGAAAACACGGCCGTACGGCTTCGTATAGATTCGCGGGTCCAACAAAACCACCATGCCATGATCATGCTGCGTACGCACTAACCGGCCGAAACCCTGCCTAAATTTAATCACCGCTTCAGGCAACTGGTAATCAAAAAATGGATTACCACCAGCTGCTCGAATCGCCTCGATCCGCGCTTCGATCACCGGATGGTCAGGAACACTGAAGGGCAGTTTCGGAATGATAACGTTCTGCAATGCCTCTCCAGGGACATCAACGCCATACCAAAAACTGTCGGTCCCAAACAACAGGGAGCGAGGAGTCTTCTTAAAGGTTTCCAGCATCTGGTGGCGCGGCAAACCATCGGCCTGGTTTAAGAAATTTAAATCATGTTCTATCAACCAGCCAGTTAACTCCTTGCCCACCTGTCGCATCATTTGGTAGCTAGTAAACAGTACGAAAGCATGACCATCCGACCTGGCAACATAACGCTTAATCATAGCCGTGGTACTGCGCTGAAATTGCTCTTTTTCTTCTGCCGGATCCGGCATGCCACGAACCACTACCACTTTCGCTTGCCGCTGGTAATCAAAGGGACTACCTAAACGCTGATTCTCACTCTTTATCAATCCAACACGCGACCGGAAATAACGAAACGTGTCGTCGCCACCAACCGACAGCGTTGCACTGGTCATCACCACGCTCGGGACCGCGTCAAATAACTGGCCGCGCAAGGCTGCCCCAACATCAATTGGTGCCGAACCCAGGGTAACCTTGGGGCGACCGTGGCGGCGCTTACTACTCGCCACCCAATAAACTGAATCCGCAACGATTTGTTCATTCCAGTTTCTCAGCTGCCCGGAGAGCACCTCCAAGCGCTGGTAAGCAGACAAGAAATCCTGTCGATTGGTGGAATCGTCGATTTCCAGCGAAAGTCGCTTGATCGTACCAGCCAGTTTCATAAGGGCAGGTCCCAACCGGTCAGTGAACAACTTCGCGGCTAAAACTCGACTCGTCTTTGATTCCTGGCTTTCTAGCCAGCCCAGGACTTCATCAAAGTACTCGTCCGCTTCAAAGCGACAACGCAGTACTTCCTGTTGGGCTTGTTGCTCGTTGTTATAAACTAGCAATCCTTTGTTCGTCTGATCGTTGTACAACTTGTTTAGCAAATAGCGAACTTGGCCAGAAGTAATGGACAAGCCCAAATGATCACTGGCCACGTTCTCAAGAGTATGCGCCTCATCCAGGATGACAGCTTCGTAGTCTGGCAAAATACTGACCCCAAGTTGCCGCAGCGCCAGATCACTGAAAAACAATGCGTGGTTGACTACCAAAATCTGCGCGTTGTCCATCCGCCGACGAGCCCGAAAATAATGACAATCGCTAAACGACGGACACTGGCGACCCATACAATTGCTGCTGTCACTGACGACTTCATCCCAAACCGCCGGCTTAGGTCGAAAACGCAGATCACTAAGCGATCCATCGTTGGTCTCTTTTGCCCAATCCCGGATCTGCTGTAACTGCTCCAACTCCGCGCCTGAATCAAAGAGCGATTCTGAACGCTTCAAAGCGCTATCAAGACGCCGTAAACTAACGTAATTGTTACGACCCTTTACCAATAAGGCCGTAAACTCTCTGGGAATCACGCTGTTTAAAAGAGGCAAATCTTTGTGTAACAACTGTTCCTGCAAACTAATCGTATGAGTCGAAATCACGAAGAGACGAATCAGCTGCTCAAAGACCGGGCCGCCACCACCAAAGTCGGCCAAATCATCTTCCTGGGCCGTAGA
>CAZXJC010000614.1:0-5314 GCA_964640885.1 uncultured Pirellulaceae bacterium
CAATTGCACGAAGGTCCTCGTACGAAGTACGACCAGGAATTGTCAGCGCAAGGTGTCGGTAACATTTTGTGTGGCCTGGTGGGAGCATTGCCGATGACGGGCGTCATCGTACGTAGCAGTGCAAATGTTGAGGCTGGGGCAAAGACTCGAATGTCAACGATCATCCATGGCGCGTGGTTGTTGTTGTTCGTTTGGGGGATTCCTTGGGTATTGGAATACATGCCAAAAGCGGCTCTTGGCGCGTTACTTGTCTTAATAGGTTACAAGCTGGTGAACTTTAAGGCGATCAAGAAGCTTTGGAAGACTAGTCGAGGTGAAGCATATATCTTTTTCGCGACGGTGGTGACGATCGTCTGTACCGACCTGTTAATCGGTGTGTTGGTTGGGATTGCCTTGTCAGCAATCAAGGTCACCGTCTGCTCGAAGCTTTTCGTCTGGCCTTCAAACCTTCGTGTTTCCCTTGAAAGTTCTGATAATGATCAGCCGGCTCGGTTGGCTCTCGACGGTGCAGCTACATTTATGTGCCTTCCCAAGCTCGCTGCCGAACTTGGGCGAGTACCAGTGGGTGTAGAATTAAGCATCGATATTGAGAAGCTAACTTACATCGACCATGCTTGCCTGGAGTTGTTGAATGGTTGGCATTCTCAGCACGCGAAATTCGGTGGAAAGGTAGTCACTGACTGGGATGCACTCGGGGCTCGCTTTGTGCCGCCGGATCCTGCAGAGATCAGCCCGACCGAGTGAGAACGGTTTAGAGATTAGTTTACGTACGATTCGAGTTAGTTCCTTTTACACGGAAGAGCCATATGCCACGTAAAAAAACACAACCAAAACAAAAATCTGCCGCCCAAGCACTTAAGCGGCTGGAGAAGGGAAATGCCAACTTTGTTGCCGGTGAGTTATCTCACCAACTCCAAGACGGCAGTCGACGATCGGAGTTGACCAAGGGACAAGCCCCCTGGGCAATTGTCTTGTCGTGCGCGGATAGTCGAGTCGTTCCTGAGTTGATCTTTGATACGGGGATCGGCGAGTTGTTCGTGATTCGGGTCGCTGGTAATATCGGTAATACATCAACCTTGGCCAGTATCGAATACGCGGTTCATAATCTTGGTGTGAAACTCGTGGTCGTGTTAGGGCACGAGGGTTGCGGTGCCGTGCAGGCTGCATTAGCTGGCAACGACCTGGGCTATAACCTGCACCACTTGCTGGCACACATTAAGCCGGCACTCGAAAAACCCTTTAAGAAGAAGAGTGACCGAGTCAACGAAGCAGTCAAACGCAATGCGGTTAACGCGGCACAAGACCTTCTCGATCGCTCAGAGATTATCCGCAATGCTCGACACGTGAAAGTAGCACCAGCCATCTATCGATTGGCTACCGGTGAGGTTGACTATCTCTGACCTGGACCCGGCAGGAGGATACCCGCTGTCCCATGACTGGGCATGGTGGTTTCTTTAACGCCGTTGGGGTTCATAACCTGTTGCAATGGAACAAGGCCTGCTGGTGGTTACCAGCGGGCCTTGTGTTTCTTGTATACTTGTAGAAAGGATTGGATTACGTCTTCTTTCGCCCATGAAAGTTGAAGATTTATGAAACCATCACTCAAAGAACGCGATCACATCGACGCCAGTAACGCAAACCGACGTCGTTTCATGGCCTCGGTCGGTGTCGGAATGGCGGCAGTCGGTCTGCCTGCGGCCAGCTGCCTTGCTGATGAGGGTGAAGCTAAGGACCGCCGTCCCGTGATTGCCATGGACATCAAGCTCCGTCACTTGCGAGCGTCGAAAGCTCCGCCGCGTAAATCAAGCGACGGCCAGCCTGAGTTCGCTCGCAGCAACGGAATCGTTAGCCCAGAAGAATACGAAACCGACTTTGCTTACCGTGACGAATACCGCGTCTACAATCGCTATGTGGATCAGATCTACGAGTCCGGCGGTATCCCGCTGCTTGTCCCATGTTTCACCGACGAAAGCATTTTACAGCAGTACGTCAATATGGCCGACGCCTTCCTGTTTGTAGGAGTCAATGATTATCCGCCCGAATTCTACCGTGAGCCAAAGAAGATCGAGACACAGGTGAAAAACACGCCGGGGTATAAGAAGCTGGCTGAGTCGAACCTGATTCTTGCTCGGCTAGTATTGCAACAAAACAAACGAATGCCGGTGCTAGGAATCTGTGCCGGTCCTCAACTCTGCACCATTGCGCTCGGCGGCAAACTGATCCAACACGTGGAAGGTCACATCGCCCACAGCAATATCCGCGATCGAGAACACAAGGTTACGATCCGAGGCGGTCACATTATGAAGCAGATGTTCGGAGAGAAGTCGATCACCGTCAATTCAAACCATCACCAGGCGGCCGATCCCAAGCACCTCGGCAAAGGCCTGCAGGCCGTAGCGTATGCAGAGGATGGAGTTGTCGAAGCAATCGAGTGTGTCGACCCCAACCGTTTTGTGCTTGGTGTCCAATGGCATCCGGAGCGTGTTCGTTTCGATGATCAGCGAGAAAAGATTTTCGGCGGATTTGTTGATGCCGCTCGGCAATATCGAAGTGTGAAGCTAAGCAACTGATCTAGTTTCGAGAAGAACTATTCAATGAAGTGCACCATGGCTGCTATCCGTAACCTACTCATATTCTCCTTGCTCACGCTCCTGTTGGCCTGTCTGCCATTTGCATCTGCGGAGGAAGTGGAAGTTGTTGTCAGCCCGCGGGCCACGGTAGTCCAGCGGGTTGGGATTACCGGTGGCGGTTACCCCGTGGTTGCAGGAGATCGACTGCTGAATTTTTACCCGAATCACCCGGATGATTACGGAATCACGAGTGGGATCGGATCAGCGATTTCGACTGATGGTGGTGTGACCTGGACGAAGGGCCGTGACAACTGGCCGATGTCCAAGATGGTCGACCTCTGGGCACAACGCTTTAAGAATGGCGACCTGTTTGCTTTTGGGATCAAATGGGTTCCTCCTCCAGAGTCGCGACGCGATCCGAAGCTTCCCGAGGTGCCAGTCGATGCTTACCAGGTCGGGATTTCTAAAGATGATGGCAAAAGTTGGCAGCTGGAGCGGGCCACGATTGATTGTCCAGCAGAACTTGGCGGTATCGCTCGTCCCTTGGCGCACATTATTGAATATGAAAACAACATGTTACTGATGCCTGCTTACGTCTGGAAAAAAGCGGGCAACAAGATTGTGTTGTTGCAAAGTGAGGACGGTGGCCGAACTTGGAAAGTCCGGTCTCTGATCACAACCAGTGTCGCGATGATCCAGGTGGGAGCTCGCGTCGTCTCGCCCTGGTTTGAAACCACGATCTCGCCAACGAAGGATGGTCATTTGCTGGCGATCATTCGTACAGGAAGCACCGTAAAATCCAATTTGGTTTCCGTGCGATCTACGGATCAGGGTAAGACGTGGCAAAAACCAGAAGTCCTGCCCTTTGCAGGCAAGCTGCCGACGCTGCATCTGCTGGATAATGGCATCCTGACGGTCACGACCGCCTTAAGTCGCAACCATTGCCGCGTCTATCTTTCTGAGGATGGGACCGGTCGCAAATGGAGTGACGCCTTCGTTATTAGTAGCCAAACAGGAGGCAATGTGGGCGTAGCCATCGCCGGCAAAGATAAACTTATCTTGACGACCCCCGCGAATCGCAGGGTCGATGCCTGGCAATTGAGAGTTGGCCCTAAACCCAGTCGTTCGAAATCTCTCAGTCCGCCGACCAATCTGAAGTTCAAAAAGGGGACGCTCAGTTGGACTCCGGCGCCAGCTGCGGTGGCCTATCGCGTCACTCCTGTGCTGATTAAACCTGGCGACCTCTACCCGACGACGCTGGTGATGCCCTGTGCTGCTATCCAAACACGGGACGATTCCCCCCAGTTAAATCTGGGCCGCCAGCTTTTGCTCGGCAGTCTCTATGCCTTTGAAGTCACGGCTGTCGACGCCCAGGGGCGAGGCTCTGCTGCCACTCGTAGTGAGGAATTTCAATTGCCGTAATGAGCACCGATGTTCAGGGCTTGCCTGTTCATTGTGTGGGCCATAGCGATTCAATGGTGCGAGAGGGGTAATCTGATTTGCCTGGTTCGCAAAAAGTGATTCGTTGCAGTATCCTGATAGAGAGATTGATACGGGAGTCTTGGTGTTGATCGCGTCGATTACCAGTTCACAATTCTTGCGAGGATGTTTTATGTCGAAGTTATCAGTGACTTTCCTGCTCTGTACCTTACTGTTCGTGGCAACATCCGTAGCAGCACCTCCTGTGCGGCAATTTGATGCTCCAGGTGCGCCCCCCTTCAAGGTGCTGAAGCCGGGCGAGAGCCCACCGCTTGATGCCTACGACAATTTTGTGATTGGACCGAAGTACGTCCCTGCTCCTGAAGGCAAGATGGTCAAGGGCGTCCCGCGGGGAAAAGTTCAACAGTTTACGATCGATTCCAAGAAGACCAAGATTTATAACCCGGGAATTGCCCGCAAGAAGTTCGGCACAGTCGATCCCAATAATCCCAAGACCCTGATCGTTGATACCCATGAGATTGACTACAAGCGGCAGATTACCGTCTACATTCCTGCGCAGCATAAGCCCGGCACCGAGGCGCCATTTATGATCAGCCACGACGGGCCCAAGGGAAAGCCCAACATGGCGCTGCCGCGGATCCTCGACAACTTGATTGCCCAGGAGCGGATCCCGCCGATTATTTTCATCCAGATTGCTAACGGTGGCGGGGATGCCCAGGGTCACCAGCGCGGCAAGGAGTATGACAATATGTCGGGACTGTTTGCCCAATACATCGAAACCGAAGTACTCCCGCGCGTGGAGAAGAATTACCAGGTGAAGTTGACCAAGGATCCCGAGGGCCGGGCAGTGATGGGATCCAGTTCCGGTGGCTCAGCCTCGCTGATCATGGCCTGGTTCCGTACGGATCTTTACCACCGTGTACTCACCACCTCGGGCACCTTCGTGAACCAGGCGTGGCCATTTGATCCCAAGTATCCTGATGGCGCCTGGGGCTTTCACAAAACGATCATTCCCGAGAGCGCGAAGAAGCCGATTCGCTTGTTCATTTCCGTTGGTGATTATGACTTGCTCAATCCAAACGTTATGCGTGACAACATGCACGACTGGGTGGAAGCGAATCACCAGATGGCCAAGGTACTCAAGGCCAAAGGTTATGAGTATCAGTACTTGTTTTGTCGTAATTCCGGCCACGGCATCCGTAACGCCAAGGCCCAATTCATGCCCCATGCGATCGAGTGGGTTTGGCAGGGATATGGAGCCCGGAAAATTAAGTAACCAGCGTTGCACTTGGCAGCAGGTAAGT
>CAZXJC010000615.1:0-4989 GCA_964640885.1 uncultured Pirellulaceae bacterium
CTGCCTGGGATGTGGAAGTCAGGGCCACGGCACCCAACAATACAGCAGAACTTAATCGGTTTACAAGGTATTTCATTATTCCGATCCCTTCTGGACAGGTTCACGATCAATGACACACAACAGCTAACACGTTACCGCTCAATATCTCAGAAAAACGATTCCTGAACACCCCTCGGACCTAAAGTCCCCCAGGCACAGGATTGCGCGCTATCGATGGAACACCGCTAACCCGTAGATGACAACTTCACCAGCAGCCGTAGCCGTGTCACCTTTCTTGATGTTGGACTGGGTGTAACAGCCAGCCTTGAAATAGCAGCCTCGTCGCGAAACAGCCCAATCCATTCTTAGCTGCTCGTTGTACCAAACCTTTACGTGGCCACCTGCGGCTTCAATCTTGACGGAAAACCGGGTTCCTATTTTGTAGTTCGCATCGAGCCGTACATCGGGCAGGTCGTTACGTTCTACGAACAGCTTCTTTCCTTCCAGGCGAATCATCATCAAGTCATCCTCGGCATCATGGATTTGCGCGCAAACGACGTGCTTCTTCACGGCAGGCGTTTTCAGAATAGCCAGTGACGTGACCATCGTGTGCCGCTGGCCATCAGCAGTACCCCAGTTGGCTTTCTTTGCACCGCCCGGTTTCATTTCTCGCAACTCGCAACGCGGGTACTGGCTTCCCTTCGTCGTCACCCCGCCACACGGTGCTCGAAACAGAACTCCCTGGCCCTCAGACGCCACACGAAAGTAGCGCACATCCTCATATTTCACCAGGTCTTTCCCGGATCGCTCGTCCGGATTGCCCGGATGGCTAGTGTTCTCCGGAACGGTCAGCTTCCAACCACTCAAATCGAGCACTTGAGATGGAAATTCTGCCAAGACGAGAGAGCTGCTCATCAACATGAGCAACAGAACTGACCAGGCTACTTTCACCACAATACCTCTTGTCCAATCGGGAACAAATATGATTACAGATCATCCTAACCTTTGTGAACAAATCAGGACAGCAACTGGGCCGCGCTAGACCCGCCCCCGGGGGTCAAGTAAACTGGACCCTTACTAAACCAAGCCAGCGAAATGTAATCCACGAGGTTCGGTCACCATGAAACGTTTTACGCTAATCTGGTTGTTGCTCCTGGCAGTCTCAGCCGACAACCTGAACGCGGCCACGGCGGCTAAGCGACCCAATATTATCCTGATCATGGCCGATGACCTCGGTTTCTCTGACATCGGTTGCTACGGTAGCGAAATCAAAACTCCGAACCTGGACAAGTTGGCCAGCAATGGCCTGCGGTTCACCCAGTTCTACAACACGGCCAAGTGCCATTCCTCCCGGGTCTCCTTATTGACGGGACTCTACTGCGACCAGGCCGGCGGAGCCAAGCTGAATCGTGGAGCAACCATTGCCGAGGTACTGGGCGCCTCCGGCTACGTCACCAACATGGTCGGCAAATGGCATCTCAACCAGCAGCCAACCGATTTTGGTTTCCAAAAGTACTGGGGCCATTTGTCTGGGGCGACTAATTTCTTTACCGGTGACAACACCTTTCGCCTCAACGGGGAAGACTGGGACGTCCCTGAAACCCTTAACGGTCGACCTTTCTACACGACCCATGCGATTGTCGATTTTGGACTCGAGTTTCTTGAAGAAGCGACCAAGCAAGACAAACCATTTCTGCTTTACAACGCTTTCAACGCACCCCATTACCCGCTGCAGGCTCCAGAAGCAGCCATTAAAAAATACGATGGGCGTTACGATCGGGGCTGGGACCAGCTGCGCAGCGAACGTCACCAACGGCAACTCAAGAGTGGCCTGCTGCCAGCCAAGTGGAAACTGAGCCCACGCCCTGACCATATTCCAGCCTGGGACACCCTGAGCAAGAAAGACCAGCAGTGGGAAGCGGATCGCATGGAAGTCTTTGCCGCCATGGTCGACATCCTGGACCAGAACGTCGGACGTTATATCGAGTTCCTAAAAGAGAAGGACCTGCTGGACAACACGCTGATCCTCTTCTGCTCCGACAATGGAGCTTGCCCTTTCGAACGAACCCGTGGCCGATACCTCAAACCCTGGGACCCCAAGTCCTACTGGACCTATGATGCCAGCTGGGCACATGCTGGTAACACCCCGTTTCGACTCTACAAGCAGAACCAGCATGAGGGAGGTATCTCCTCACCACTAATCGTGCATTGGCCCCAAGGCCTCAAGACTTCACCCGGTTCCACGACCAACCAGGCAGGGCACCTGATCGATTTCATGGCCACCTTCATCGACCTGGCTGGGGCCGAGTATCCAAAAAGTATCGGTGACCGGCAAATCGATCCCTTGCAGGGAAAATCACTGTTGCCAATTTTTCACGGTAAGGAGCGCGAAGGACACGAGACCCTTTACTTTCATTTCGGCACGGATCGCGCACTGCGACAAGGTCCCTGGAAACTGGTCTCAGCCAAGCTAGGCAAATGGGAACTCTACAATCTGGATAAAGACCGTACCGAGCTCAATGCCCTGTCTACCAGTCATCCGGGGCGTGTGAAGGCAATGGCGGCCGAGTGGTTTCGCCTGGCCAAGAACGTCGACAGACTGAAGGGAAGGGGACTGGGCCCGGTGGGGAACAAAACCAAACCGCTCAATTTCCGTCGCGATACCAGTTCCGGGGCTTCTATACAGAACCAAAAGAAGATATAACCCTTTCTCGACAGGCCCAGTTGTTCTTGATCGATAATCCCGGGCTGTCTAGAATATGTATCAGTCAACGTTGATTCATTGAATGCGTCACGAGCAACTCGGAGGACCACCCCGTGCTAAAAGTAGCCTTTGGTAACAGCAAACGGAATTGCGCCGGAATTTCCCGCCGAAACTTTCTGCAAATCGGGTCCCTCGGATTCGGTGGACTAACCCTTGCCAACCTGATGGCGGCTCGCGCCGCGGAAACAAGCGCCGTCAAACGAGATACGTCGGTTGTTTGGCTGTGGCTCAACGGTGGCCCAACCCATATCGAAACATTTGATCCCAAGATGGATGCCCCGGTCGAATTTCGCAGTGTGACCGGCGAAGTCAAGACAAACCAGCCTGGCCTAACCCTCGGTGGCAACTTCGAAAAAATGGCCACCCTGGCTGACAAGATGACCTTCGTCCGTTCCTTCACGGTTCCGACCAGCAGTCACAATCGGGCAGCCTATTTCGTCAACACGGGACACAACCAGGGAGCAGACCGTCCATCCTTAGGATCGATCACCTCACGCGTACGTGGCTGTAATCATCCAGAAACCGGTATGCCAACCTATGTCAAAATGGGACAGATTGGTTTTAACACCGAAATCAACACCATTCCGGGACCGGCCTGGCTGGGCAAGGCCCACGGACCGTTTTCACCCGATGGACCGGCCCGCAAAAACATGGAACTGGCGACCGAAGTAAGTCGACTGGAAGACCGCCAAACACTTCTGAGCAACCTTGATCAGTTGCGCCGCGAGACTGACGCCAGCGGTACGATCGAAGGGATCGACGGCTTTAACCAGCAGGCCTTAACCCTGATCCTCGGCAAAGCACCGCAAGCATTCGACCTCAAGCAGGAAGATCCAGCAGTCGTCGCCAAGTATGGTGACGGCCTGGGAGCGTCGATGCTCAAGGCCAGGCGTTTGTGTGAAGCAGGTTGCGGTTTCGTGGCCGTCGCTTTGCAAGGTTGGGACATGCATGGAGGCATTAAGGCTCGGATGGATCGCACCGCGCCCCAAGTCGATCGGGCCGTATCGGCATTTGTCGAAGACATACACCAACGCGGTCTAGAGAAAGACATCCTGCTAGTAATCTCCGGTGAATTTGGTCGTACCCCCCGCATCAACAAGAGCGCGGGACGAGACCATTGGGGACGTCTCAGCACGCTGGCCTTAGCTGGCGGTGGACTCCAAACCGGCAATGTCATCGGACAGTCCTCGCCGAAGGCCGAGTTCCCAGCCGTCGACACGGTCCACACCCAGGACCTGATGGCGACCGTCTTCCACGTACTGGGCATCCCACCGACCACCCATTTCGATGATCAGGCCGGTCGTCCGATCCCGATGCTACCAGCGGGCAAACCAATTCCCGGCTTGATTTAAGCCCATCCAGCAAGCTTGCCGCTGCCAATGGTCGACCCTCGCGTTGTCGTGTAAAATCACGCACTGATGGTCCCGGTTCCCATTCTGCAGCAATAGAGAGGCTTGCTCATGTATCGTCTTGTCATCTTGATTTGCAGCGGGCTGCTATGCGTTATCACGTCTACCGGCTTGGCAGCAGAAGAACCGCTACGACTGGCAACTTTCCAAGCAGATGTCACGCCACCGCTGGGCTCCCCTCTCTGCAATGGGAACGTCAAGCCGGTAATGGAAATCACCTCTCCCCTAACGGCCCGTGGCATTGTCCTACTGGGCGCTGGCAAGCCGATCGTGTTATGCGCGTTTGACTGGGTTGGGATTGGCAACGGCAGCTATGACCAATTCCGCGCGGAGCTGGCAAAGGGCGTGGGGACCACCGCCGATCGCGTCGCTCTGCACACCCTTCACCAGCACGATGCTCCAGGCAGCGACTTCATTACCGAACGCATGCTTGCCAAGGAAGGGCTCAGCAAACAATTCTCAAACGCCGACTTCGATGCCCAGGTCATGAAGCGGGTCGCTGCAGCTGCCCAGCAGTCACTTGCCAAGGCCCAGCCAATAACCCATTTCAGTCACGCTGCTGGCCGAGTGGAAAAAGTCGCTTCGAACCGACGCATCCTGGGCCCTGATGGAAAAGTGGCATTGAGACGAATGAGCAAGTCGACCAATCCGGAAGCGCAGGCCGCACCGGAAGGAACCATCGATCCCCTGGTACGAATGATCGTCTTTTGGCAAAACTAAAAACCGCTCTCTGAACTAACCTACTACGCTACGCATCCGCAAAGCTATTATGGACAGGGGCTCGTGAATTGGGACTTTGTCGGCTATGCCCGTCAGTTACGCGAAAAAGCTCTCCCC
>CAZXJC010000616.1:0-14761 GCA_964640885.1 uncultured Pirellulaceae bacterium
TCAATTCCCCTTGTTGCAATCCGGGGACGAAGAAGAGAGTGCCGCAGTGGAAACACCCGTACCGGCCGAAATGGAACTCGCTTCGGATCCAGATCCGCTGCCAGCCGCCGAAGAGACACCACCACCAACCGGTGAAATCTCGACATTGGACGAGTTATTCGGAACCACAACCCCCGATGATCCCCCACCAGCCCCCGAGGAATAAGGAACTCACACCCTCCACCCAACTTGACACCCCCCCGCCGCAACCGCTAGGTTGGGTGGTCTGCCAGAAAGTTAAAATTGGCAGTCGTAAGAGCTAAAAGGAAGATAAATGCCGACTATTAACCAACTCGTCCGCAAAAGACGTAAACACAAACGTAAATTCACGAAGGCACCCCTGTTGGATAAGTGTCCGCAGAAGCAGGGCGTCTGCCTGCTCGTGAAGACGATGACTCCTAAGAAACCAAACTCTGCCCTGCGAAAAATTACCCGTGTACGGCTTTCTAATGGCAAAGAAGCAACCGTCTATATTCCTGGAGAAGGACATAACCTGCAGGAACACTCCATCGTGCTAGTTCGCGGTGGTCGAGTGCGAGATTTGCCCGGAGTACGTTACCAGGTAGTTCGTGGAGCGCAGGATGCCCTGGGAGTCGAGGGACGTAAACAATCCCGCAGTCGTTACGGAGCGAAGAAATCTTAACTTTCGTTATTGTTCAGGAAAGGGCTCGCCAAGATGGGCCGCATTACCGCTAGTCGAAAACAACTCACACCCGACCCAAAATACAAGTCGCTGCTCGCCAGCAAGTTCATCAATTCGTTGATGTGGGACGGTAAAAAGACCACTGCCCAGAAATTGTTCTACAACGCGCTGGACGAAATCGGTAACAGGCTCAATGACGTCGATCCAATCGAAGTCTTTAATCAGGCCGTCGAAAACGTGAAACCACAGATTGAAGTGCGTTCCAAGCGCGTTGGTGGTGCTGCTTACCAGGTTCCCATGCAAGTCAATCGCAGTCGCCAACAGGCCCTGGCCTTTCGCTGGCTGCTACTCGCCGTCCGAGAAAAGAAAGGACGCCAGACGCATCTGAAACTGGCTGACGAACTGCTTGCTGCTTACAACCGTGAAGGAGCAGCAATGACACGACGGGAAAACGTTCACCGTATGGCCGAAGCAAATAAAGCCTTTGCTCACTTCGCCTGGTAATACAAATCACATACGAGTTGGCCGTACGAGCACATCATTACTTGTACGGCCATCTTTTTTGCGCTAAGCGATTAGATCGACCCTGTCCCCACCGGAAACCTTGATCCGCTCGGCGGGCATTATCCGACGTTTCTTCAATAAGTCAAACTGCCACCAAGAAGAATGCTCCGACAACTCGAAAACTTGCGGAACCTGGGAATCATTGCCCATATCGATGCCGGCAAAACCACGGTCACGGAACGGATGCTCTTTTACAGTGGCTCAAAACATCGCATGGGGTTCGTCGATAAGGGAACAACCGAAACTGATAGCGATCCGGAAGAACAAGAACGTGGCATCACGATCTATTCCGCCTGTGTCACTTTTAACTGGCAAGACACCCACATCAACCTGCTCGATACTCCCGGACATGTTGACTTTACCGCTGAAGTCGAGCGGTGCTTACGTGTTCTCGATGGGGCCGCTGTCGTCTTCAGTGCCCGCGAGGGTGTCGAAGCACAAAGTGAAACCGTTTGGCGACAGGCAAACCGTTACCAGGTACCCAGGCTGGCATTTATCAACAAAATGGACCGCGAAGGTGCCAATTTCGAAGCCGTCCACCAGCAAATGATCGATCGCTTGGGTGCCAATCCGCTGGTCTTACAAATTCCCGTCGGCGCCGGCCCTCGCCATATCGACAATCCCTTCCGCGGTGTTATCGATCTGCTGCACATGCAAATGCTCTCTTTCGATCCTGATACGGATGGTCAGCAAATCGAGCAAAGCCCGGTCCCGGAAGAACTACAAGAAGTTGCCAACAGCTGGCGCGAAAAGTTGCTCGACAAACTCTCCGAGTATAGTGACCAGTTAATGGAACTGGCGATGCAGGAAAAAGAACTGCCGCTGGAACTGCTGCATCAAACAATTCGAACTGCCACCCTGCGAGGTGAAATCCAACCCCTACTATGCGGCTCGGCGCTGCATGGGATCGGCATCCAGCCGCTGCTCGATGCAGTCGGCCTTTACCTGCCTAGCCCAGCCGACAGGCCAGCGGTTGAAGGCAGCACACCCGCCAGCGGTACGAAAGGGAAAAAGGAAGAAGCGGAAGTTCAGCAGCGACAACCCTCAAGCGACGAACCCTTCTGCGGACTCGTCTTTAAAGTGCAGCCGGCAAAAACCGGTGACATGGCCTGGGTTCGTGTCTATTCGGGAACACTCAAAACAAACAGTCGCATCTATAACACCGGTAAAGAGAAAAAAGATAACGTCTCCCAACTCTGGCAAATCCATGCCACCAAGAGAGAACCACAGGGACAAGTTCAAGAGGTTAACACCGGCGATATTGTTGGCGTTATCGGAATGCGGCATGCGACCACAGGCGATACCGTCTGCGATTCCAACCATCCACTGTTGCTGGAAAAAATCGTGTTCCCCGAAACGGTCATCTCAATGGCAGTCGAACCGGAAAATACAGCTGAACGGGACAAGCTAAAGGATGTCCTGGAGATGCTCAAACGCCAGGACCCAACACTGCAGGTGGTCAGTGGCGAAACCGGCCAAACCCTGCTCTGCGGAATGGGAGAATTGCATCTGGAAGTGACCAAGAATCGGCTGCTGCGCGACTTCAACTTGAACGTCCGATTCCATAAACCCCAGGTTAGTTACCGAGAGACCATCGCTCGACCGGCCGAGGTCACTGGGAATTGCCAGCGGCAACTGGCTGGCCAACAAAAATCAGCTCAAGTCGTGATTCGAATCGAACCCTTGGAAGAAGGCAGTCAACCAATCCTGATCCTTAACCAGGCTCCTCCTGAAACCATTCCCGGGGAACATCTGGCCACGGTTCTCGACGAATTGAAAAATTGCACCCAGGGAGGAGGACGTATTGCCGGATTTCCACTCACACGTCTTAAAGTCTCCATTTTAGGGGGTCAATACGTTGACGGAGAATCCGATGAAATCGCTTATCGAATTGCCACCAGCGACGCGTTTGAACGCGGCTTACAAGAGGGTGAACCGGTGCTGCTAGAACCAGTGATGAAGTTAATTGTTAGCACTCCAGAGGATTATTTGGGCGATTTTGCCGGGGATTTACAGCAACGACGGGCAATCATCGTCAATACAGAAAACCGTGGAGACTTGACTTATATTGAAGCGCACGCCCCGCTCAAAGAACTCTTTGGCTACTCAAGTGTGATGCGCAGTCTCAGCCAGGGACGGGCCGGTTGCTCCCTGGAACCTTACCAGTATGCCCCCGCTCCACCAGAAGATGCAGACCAATTCCACTTCTAGCCCAGGGGCCTCTTCCCAGGCCTTAGCAGGGCCCAGAATTGTCTGTTTTTTCCATGCCAAACCGCGTTGTTAGCGGTTGACGAGACGCTCTGGGAACCATAGGATTGTTGGTTTCCCCTCATCCGCCGCCAAGTGGATAGGGGAACCTGCGTAAAGGTGAGTTAGAACCAAATCAGGATCTAGCCAGCCATGGGTCAATAGCGGAACGTTTTTCTCCAAGGTTTGTGATTGTGGCGGGACAAAATACAGGCATTCGAATTCGCATGGAAGCCTATGATCATGCGATTTTAGATCAGGGTGCCCAGGAAATTGTTGACACAGCCAAACGAACACATTCGGAGGTTCACGGCCCGATCCCCCTGCCAACACGCATTGAACGATACACCGTGTTGTCCGGTCCCCATGTTGATAAGAAAGCTCGTCAACAATTTGAAATTCGGACTCACAAACGACTGATTGATATTCTGGAAGCAACACCCCGAACGATTGAAGCATTGAATAAACTCAGTCTGCCGGCAGGTGTCGACATTAAAATTAAACAGCGATAACGATTTTCCCGGCAGATTGCTGACCGGACAAATCACTTCGATCATCTACCAACCGAGAGATTTTATGAAACGGACGTTAGTTGGGTAATCTGCGACCACGGGCCCGGCCCAG
The DNA here is from genome assembly GCA_964640885.1 of uncultured Pirellulaceae bacterium. GTDB lineage: Bacteria > Planctomycetota > Planctomycetia > Pirellulales > Pirellulaceae > JAZADA01. Next base: position 4,118 of record CAZXJC010000616.1, read on the forward strand.
GTTTTCAAGTTCCCATCTGCGACGCAACACAGGGTACGGATCATGACTATTGGAATACTCGGTCGAAAGATCGGGATGACTCAGATTTATGATGAATCGGGGAAAGCCGTTCCGGTAACCGTGATCCAAGCCGGTCCCTGCAACGTGTTGCAAGTCCGTACGGTCGAACGCGACTCATACGAAGCAGTCCAACTCGGTTATCTGGACAAATCCCGTCCCGCTGACAATCGGCCCCGCTCGACGTCTAGCCAGGCAAGTCGCAGTGAACGAGGCCATGTGACTTCGAAGCTTAATAGCAAGCGAGCCAAGCGACGGGCCGAAGCAGGAACTGAACTGCCCCCCAAGGCAGAATGCGAACCAAAGCATTTTATTCGTGAAATCCGTGGACCTGTCGGCGAATCCGAAGTCGGCCAAGTAGTAACCGTAGCAGCCTTCGCTGAAATTCAGAAAGTAGACGTCACGGGAACCAGCATTGGTCGCGGTTTTAGTGGGGTAATGAAACGACATAATTTCGCCGGCCAACGAGCGTCTCATGGTGTCAAGAAAGTACACCGTCACGCTGGTGGTACAGGCATGAGTGCGACACCAAGTCGGCTCTTTAAAGGGCGTCGTATGGCTGGCCAGTATGGGAATGTACGCGTTACTTCCCGAAACCTGGAAATCGTACGCGTTGATGAGGAAAATAATCTTCTGTTGGTGCGTGGCTCTGTGCCAGGCGCTAACGGAGGATTTCTAATTGTTCGTGAAACCAACAAGGTAGGGTGACCCGAGCAGCGGGGGTATAAACGGCAGTGGCAAGTTTACCAGTTTACGATTCGAGTGGGGCAGAAGTCAGCAAGTGCGAGATTGATCTCGACAAGCTGGCCCCGCAAATCAATCGACAGCTATTACATGACGTGGTCGTCATGTACCAGGCAAATCGTCGGCAAGGGTCTGCTCATACCCGTTCGCGAGGTGCTGTTGCTGGTTCCTCGCAAAAGATGTACCGCCAAAAGGGGACTGGTAATGCTCGTGCTGGCGCCATTCGTTCCGGTATTCGACGCGGTGGTGGTCATATTTTCGCCAAGAGCTCCCGCGACTACAGCTACCGCCTGCCACGAAAAGCAATCAAGGCCGCTACGCGGATGGCGATCGCCTCCAAGATCCGTGACGAACAAATCACCGTAATCGACGAACTGGCTTTCGAGGAACCGAAGACAGGCAAGATGGCTGGTATCCTCAAGGTCTTGGGATTGGCAGACCGAACGACGCTAGTTACCACCGAAGCGCATGATGGACTTGTCTATAAGAGTGCTCGTAATATTGCCGGCGTAACCGTCTCGCCGGTCAGCGATTTAAACGCCCTCAACGTGCTGACCCCAAGACATCTGCTTATTACCAAGGGAGCATTGGAACAGCTGCAAGCCCAGGCGATAGCCAGTCCGCTCACCAAGAAAACAGCTCCCAAGAAAGAAGCTCCCGCTGAAAAAGCTGCCAAGAAAAAAGTAGTTGCTAAAAAAGCTACCAAGAAAAAGACGGCCAAGAAGAAAACCGCTAAGAAAAAAGCCCCTAAGAAAAAAGCGGCTGAATAACCCGAACTCCAACCAATGACCCACGGAATGAACTGAACGTTATGGCTGCTACAACATCCAAACAAAAACAAGCTGGCTCCAAGAAAGGTATCATCCTGGAACCGCATCAGATTATTTTGCGGCCCCTGGTAACAGAGAAGGGGATGCATCGGTCCACGCGATACAACCAGTATGCCTTCGAGGTCAACCCGCTGGCAACCAAGATCGATGTCCGTAAGGCCATCGAAGAGTTGTTCGAAGACGTCAAGGTCAAGAAGGTCAGGATTCAGAATCGTCGCGGTAAGCCGCGACGCTATCGGTTCCGTTACGGTGTTACCAAGGCTTGGAAAAAAGCAATTATTACCCTCGATCCCGAATCTAAAGGAATTGATTTCTTCTAAGCGAGAGTCGCCAAGGGCAACTTCGCAAGAAATGGATGATTATGGGAATTCGCAAATACAAACCGACTTCACCGGGCAGGCGTGGTGCCACGGTCAGTGACTTTGCTGATCTGACTCCCGGTGCCAAACCAGAAAAATCATTATTGCGCCCACTGAAGAAAACCGGCGGTCGCAATAACCAGGGAAAAATTACGGCCCGGCACCGTGGTGGCGGTCACAAGCGACAGTATCGTGTCATCGATTTCCGCCGCTTCAAAGACGGCGTACCTGCTGTCGTTAATTCCATTCAATACGATCCGAATCGTAGTGCCAGGATCGCACTGCTCCATTATGCCGATGGCGAAAAACGCTATATCCTGGCTCCCGATGGCTTGAAAGTCGGAACGACTGTGCACAATGGACCGGATGCACCTCCGGAAGTCGGTAACTGCATGCCGCTAGTCAACATGCCCCTGGGAACTGCTATTCACAACGTGGAAATGTTACCCGGTCGTGGCGGAGTTCTTTGTCGCAGTGCTGGTGCTTCCGCGACGCTCGTAGCTCGAGAATCAGACTGGGCACAAATCAACTTGCCGAGTGGTGAAATTCGCCGTATTCCGTCGCGCTGTCGAGCCACTATCGGTAAAGTTGGTAACTCCGATCATATGGCAATTCGCTTAGGAAAAGCCGGACGAAAACGATGGCTAGGACGACGCCCACACGTGCGTGGAACTGCTATGAACCCGATCGATCATCCGCACGGTGGTGGAGAAGGTCGCACCAAGGGTGGTCGCCATCCGGTCAGCCCGACCGGTGTCCCGGCCAAGGGTGGTTCAACTCGACAACGCCGAAAGCCGTCCAATGCGGCTATCGTGCGACGCCGACGATCGAGACGCTATGGCCAATTACGACTGAAATAACAAACAACACATCCGCACAACAGAAAACGAAATTTTACGCAAAGGAATTTTATGAGCCGCTCCTTGAAAAAAGGACCCTTCGTCGACCTCAAGTTGTATCGCAAGGTTCAGCGGCAGTTGGGTGCTGGTACCAAGGATCCCATTACGACCTGGGCCCGAGCCTGTACGATCGTACCGGAATTCGTTGGTTTCACCTTCAACGTTCATAATGGCAAACAACACCTAAAGGTTTTTGTCACCGAAGACATGGTGGGACATAAGCTCGGCGAGTTTGCTCCCACGCGTACGTTTCGCGGACACGGTGGCAAAGGAAATCGTTAATCAGGAAAAGCTAGTACCATGGCCTATAACGCTTCACATCGCTACGCCCGTATCAGCGCACGAAAGGTTCGTCCGCTTGCTGATTTGGTTCGTGGAAAATTTGCTGACGAAGCACTTGATATCCTGCGTTACCAGCCACAACGAGGCGCCCGGATGCTGGAAAAAGTGATTCTCAGCGCACTGGGAAATGCACAGGACCCGGACCAAAACCCGGGCCAAACCATCCGGACTGAAAATCTGGTGGTCAGCGAGGCACGTGTCGACAACGGACCGTTCTTCAAACGGATGCGTCCACGTGCACGTGGCATGTCTTACTTGATCAAGAAACGTAGTTCGCATATTCACATCACCTTAGACCAATTGAATGTTTAATTACCGCGTCACTGGAGTTGGTACGCAATCACCCCCCGTGAACCACTGAAACTTACAGGATCCAAAGATGGGCCAAAAAGTTAACCCGATTAGCTTTCGCACCGGAATTACCCTCGGCTGGAAAAGCCGCTGGTATGCCTCCAAGCAGGAGTTTGCCAACCTGCTGCTGGAAGACAAGCGAGTGCGCGATTTCATCAAGAAGAATCCCAAGAGCCAAAGCGCGGGCATTGACCGTATTGAAATAGAACGAACTCGTGACGAAGTCAAAGTAATTTTGCATGTGGCACGACCAGGCCTGATTATTGGCAAGAAGGGCCAGGACGTTGAGACTCTGCAAGATGAATTGCAAAACTTGATTGGTCGCCGAGTGAATTTAAAGATTGAAGAGATTGGGACTCCCGAATTGCATGCACAACTGGTGGCTGAAGATATTGCCCAGCAGTTGTCCAAACGAGCCAGCTTTCGGAGAGCTATGAAACGTACTATGGAACAAACCATGGAAGCCGGTGCCAAGGGCATTAAAGTGCAACTGGCCGGGCGCCTGGGTGGCGCCGAAATGGCTCGACGTGAAAAACAAATCTCTGGATCCATCCCGTTAAGTACCCTGCAAGCAAAGATCGACTACGGTTTTACCGAGGCGAAAACTGCTCAAGGTCATATCGGGGTGCAGGTCTGGATTAACCAAGGACTATTTTCAGGAGACGATTCCGATGGCGCTGATGCCGAAACGGGTGAAGCACCGAAAAAGCCAAAGAGGTCGTATAAGAGGTAATGCGACCCGTGGTAACAAAGTCGTCTTCGGCGACTATGGGTTGCAAGCCTTGCAGGGCGGTTGGATTAAAGCCCAAACGATCGAAGCAGGCCGTATCGCGGCGCAACAGTATGTGCGCGGTGAAGGTCGGCTGTACGTCCGTATTTTTCCTCACAAATCAATTACTTCCACCCCGCTCGAAACCCGCATGGGTAAAGGAAAGGGTGAACCAGAACACTGGGTTGCATGTGTCCGACCCGGAACAATACTTTTTGAACTCGGTGGCGTTACCCAGGAACAGGCAAAGGTTTGTTTTGCTCGATTGGCTCATAAAATGCCAATTCGAGTTCGCCTGGTGGGTCGACGACCTGTTTAGCAGTTAGTTTTTTTACAACGGTAATGGTAGTCATGAAAAGCGAACAGTTGCGGGAAATGAGCTCCGAGCAGCTTCAGCTGACGCTGGATGAAACGACCGATCGCCTTTTTCGGTTGCGGATCCAGGCTCAGACAGAACGGCTCGATGCGCCTAGCGAACTGCGCAAACAACGACGATTGATTGCCCGCATTAAAACAATCCAAACGGAAAGGGCAAGCGATTCAGACGACGGCCCTGAAGCCGTTTCCGAGGAACCTGAAAGCCAACAATCAGACAGTAAAGAAACGGTAACCGAAGAGACTGCAGCCGAAGAGACTGCAGCCGAGGAGACCGCCAGCGAATCGTAACAGTCCTGGGACTGGACAGTCCCATCGATTGCCAGCAAAACGTACATCAACCAATCCTATTTTAACGACAAATACATAGCATTATGCCCAAGAAAGTTTCCATCGGAATTGTCACGAGTGACAGTAATAGCAAGACGCGGCGGGTTGAAATCCCGCGGCTCGTGCAACACCCGAAGTACGGAAAGTACATTCGCCAAAAAACCATCTGTTACGTACACGATGAAGACGATGAATCACACCTTGGAGACACCGTGGAGATCATTGAAGGCCGACGGCGATCCAAGACAAAGCGCTGGGAACTGGTGCGTGTCCTTGAGAAAAATACGGCCGTGGACTTGGCTGCCATGCAAACCCAGTCGGCAATTTTAGCCGAGGAATTACAGGAAGACGAGAAAACCGACGCCACTAGCGAACCGGCAGCTGACGACGGGGCAGTGGCCGAAGCAGCAGGCGACACCGCAAATGAAGAAGAGAGTGCCGACGGTGGCCAAGAGAGTGAATAAGCATGATTCAACAAGAAACTAGATTAACCGTTGCTGACAACACGGGAGCCAAGGAAGTGGCTTGCATTAAAGTCCTCGGCGGTACGCGACGACGTTTTGCCGGACTCGGTGACATTATTGTCTGTAGCGTAAAAAGCGTGATCCCGGGAAGCGAGGTCAAGAAAAAGACTATCGTACGGGCCGTCATTGTTAGAACAAAGCAGCCGACACGCCGACAGGATGGCAGTTACATCCGGTTTGACAGTAATGCGGTCGTGTTACTGGATGAAGACCGCAACCCTCGTGGCACACGTATTTTTGGTGCGGTGGCTCGCGAACTGCGAGACTGCAATTTCATGAAAATCGTCAGCCTAGCAAGTGAGGTGATTTAAATGAAAATCAAAGTTGATGACCTGGTGCGTGTCGTTGCCGGTAATGACCGCGGACAAGAAGGCAAAGTCCTGAAAGTCGACCATAAAAATCGCAAGGTCGTGGTGGAAATGGTCAATCGCGTTTATAAGCATGTGCGCCGCAGCCAAAAGAACCCACAGGGCGGTCGCCTTTCCAAGGAAATGCACATTGATGTTTCCAACGTGAGAGTCATTGCTGCTCCCGGAGCGGAAACAACACGGATCGGTTACCGTTTTACGGAAGATGGAACCAAGGAACGCTACGCCATTGTCGATGGACGCAACAAAACAGGTCCTTCGCTGGGAGACGCGTAAGTTAACCGGAAAGACAACACAGCCAGCAATAACTGCTGCTAATCAAATAAAAAATCATGACTCCAAGACTACTAGAAAAATACGTTGACGAGATTGTCCCTGCCATGAAGGAGCAGTTTGGCCGGGAAAATCTGTTGTCGTTACCGAAACTACAGAAAATCATCATTAGCATGGGTGTCGGCACGGCAGTCACGGAGAAGAAACACTTGGAAACGGCCGTTGAAGCCTTGACCGAAATTGCTGGACAGAAGCCGGTAGTTACGCTGTCCCGTAAATCAATTGCCGGTTTCCGCCTGCGAGACGGCATGGCCATTGGATGCAAAGTAACACTTCGCGGTAATCGAATGTACGAATTCCTGGATCGCCTCGTCGCCCTGGCGTTGCCCCGGGTTCGTGACTTCCGCGGGATCCGCCGTAAGGCCTTTGACGGGCACGGGAACTATAGCTTAGGGCTGACCGAACAAATTGTCTTTCCCGAGTTGAATCCAGACAAATACACCCGTACCCAGGGGATGAACATTACCCTTGTTACGAGCAGCGATAGTGACGATGAAGCGCTCTTTTTGTTCGAGAAAATGGGGCTACCGTTTCAATCCGAAGAGGATAGCGAGGCAATCGCGTAAGACGGGACTTATATCACAGAGATTACAAATAGGATTTTGTCGTGGCAAGTAAATCAAAAATAGCAAAAGCGAATCGAGAACCTAAATTCTCAAGTCGCTCTGAACGGCGATGTAAAATTTGTGGGAGACCACGTGCGGTCTTTCGTAAGTTCGGCATTTGTCGCATTTGTTTTCGTGAATTGGCAGACCAGGGTTTGATTCCTGGTGTTCGAAAGGCGAGTTGGTAGAGGGATTCTGATAACTATGATGACCGATCCGATCGCCGATATGTTAACCCGCATCCGTAATGCGGTGCGTATCGAGCGTCCTTATGTGGATGTCCCCATTTCCAAGGTGAAACGCGGGGTTGCTGAAGTACTCAAACGAGAAGGGTACATCTGGGACTGGCAAGAGTTGGAAGCTGCTCCCATCGGCAATCTTCGTATCGAGCTGAAATATGGGCCGAATGGTGAGCGCGTGATTCAACGGATGCGGCGTGTCAGTACGCCCGGCCGGCGAGTCTATAGCCGATGTAAAAAACTGAGGCCGATCCTCAACGGTATGGGTATTACCATTATCAGTACCAGTAGTGGCGTCGTCAGTGATCGAGAAGCGCGACAACAGAACCTCGGAGGAGAAATCCTCTGTGAAGTCTGGTAACAAGATATAACGAGCGCAGTACATAAAGAACTGCGAAACAGACCATGTCAAGAATCGGAAAACAACCAGTTCCCGTACTCGATGGAGTTAAGGTCTCCATCGACGGTTCCACGATTACAACCGAAGGACCGCAAGGGAAACTGCAATTCGAACATCGTCCAGAAATTAGCCTGGAATTGGATGAAGAAAACAAGCAGATCCTGGTCACCCGTGGCAACGATGAACGAATGTCCCGGGCCCTGCATGGTCTTACTCGGTCACTGATCAATAACATGGTGGTGGGAGTCAAAGAAGGATACGAAAAACGACTGGAAATCGTCGGTGTCGGCTACGGAGGAACGGTCCAGGGAAATGAACTGGCGCTGCGAGTCGGCTTCGCAAATGAGATTAAGAAAGCCATCCCATCAGGACTCGACGTTACCTGCCCCGACCAAAACCATGTGGTCATTAAAGGATGTGACAAACAAAAAGTCGGACAGTTCGCTGCAGAAGTTCGAGCGGTCCGCAAACCGGAACCCTACAAAGGAAAAGTGATTCGTTACGACGGTGAATACGTGAAGATCAAGCCCGGGAAAGCAGCCGTCTAGTTGAATAGTTAGTCGTCCCCACAGGACGTACATTAAATCGGAAGGCCAGTTTCGTGAATAAGAATAAATTCCTCGGAAAGCAACGAAAGCGGCGCAAGTCGCGGGTACGCAAAAAGGTGCGTGGTACCGCCGATTGCCCCCGTTTGAATGTTTTTCGCAGCCACAAGCATCTGGCCTGCCAGCTTATCGATGATAGTGCTGGTGCAACGCTTGTAGCAGTAAGTACCTATGAACCAAAACTGAACAAAAAGGTCTCCTATGGCGGCAACTGTGATGCTGCCAAACTGATTGGCAAAGAACTCGGTGAACGAGCGTTAGAAGCCGGTATCAAGCAAGTACGATTTGACCGAGGGCCAGCACGGTACCTGGGTCGCGTCTCGGTACTGGCGGACGCCGCCCGCGAAGCAGGTCTGAAACTCTAGTACGTAACTACAAATCACCCCAGAATTAGCAAGCAATATATTTAACCCTTCCAGGGAGTAAAAACACGGTGTCCAGTAATTCAAGCCACAGTGAATACATCGATCGCGTTGTGAAAATCAAACGCTGTGCTGCTGTTGTCAAAGGTGGACGACGATTCAGCTTCGCCGCACTTGTCGTAGTTGGTAACGGCAAAGGTAAGGTCGGTTGGGGCTACGGTAAGGCTAACGAAGTCCCACCTAGCGTAGAAAAAGCAAACAAGCAGGCAACCCAGTCCATGATCGAAATCCCGGTTGTCGACGGGACGATATCCCACACCGTACGCGGGCGCTTTGGAGCTGCTAAAGTGATCCTGTTACCTGCCGGTCCCGGTACCGGTGTGATTGCCGGCGCCGCGGTGCGAGCCGTTTGCGAAGCTGCCGGTATCACCGATATCCTCACCAAAAGCTTCGGTACGAATAATCCAGTTACCTTGGTTAAGGCAACCCTCAATGGTCTACAAACGCTACGAACCAAACAAGACATTGAACGGTTGCGCGGAGTTTCACTCTCATGAATCTTGATGACGTCCATCGCGGTATCCAAAAAAAGAAGAAGCGCAAGCGGCTAGGTCGTGGTCCGGGCTCCGGGCACGGTAAAACCGCTGGCCGAGGACACAAGGGCCAAAAATCACGGTCCGGCTATTCCGCTCATCCGATCTTTCAGGGTGGTGCCATGCCGCTGGTACGGCGCGTTCCGAAAAGAGGGTTTAACAACAAGTTCGCCCTCTCGGTCGTAGCTGTTAATGTTGGCGACCTGGAACGAGTCTTTGCTGCTGGCGAAGAAGTTAACCCGGACACGTTGCGACAACACTCCCTGGCTAAGAAACGGTACGATGTTCTGAAAATCCTCGGCAACGGGGAACTAAGCAAGAAGCTGAACGTCTCCGCTCACAAATTCAGCCAGTCTGCCCAGGAGAAAATCGAACAGGCCGGCGGTACGATCACGATCCTGGCCGGCAAAAAACCGGTCGTCAAAAACAAGCAAGCTTCGGCAAAACCCGTAGAAGCCGCGGCTCCACCAGCAGCAGAAGAACCCGCTGCTAGTGAAGCGGTCGAAGAAGTGGAAGCACCCGCAGAAACCGATGAGGCGCCTGCAGCTGAATCATCCGAAGGACCCGATGACGCAACAGAAACAGCTGAGGCAGAAGAAACGGAAGAGACCCCGGACGACTAGAGAACAACCGGAAATTTGTGTACATCATGTGCGGTAAACGTTCCTGAGTAGCAAACTACGAACAAAAGGATTGACTTGCCTCTATGCTGGAAAAACTCCGCATCATCTTCACGATTCCCGAGCTGAAGAAAAAGATTTTTCTGACGCTTCTACTACTGGCAATCTACCGAGTAGGTTACCAGATCACCATTCCTATGGTGGATCAGGCACACCTGCAAGCCAGCAGTGGTGCCGGTGGTGGTTTGCAAGATTTCATCACCCGAGTCTCCGTCTTCAGTGCCAGCAACCTGAGCCAGGCCACGATCTTCGGGTTAGGCATCATGCCCTATATTTCTGCTTCGATTATTTTTCAGCTGTTGGGCAGTGTCTGGAAACCGATTGAAGAACTCAAAAAAGAGGGAGAAGCCGGGCGAAAGAAAATTAATGAATATACACGGTATGTCACCGTGCTTCTCTGCCTGATTCAAAGCTGGGCCTACGTCAAGTTTTACTTGATGTCTTTCGACGGAGGGCAACTGGTTCATAAAGATTTCACCAATCTGGAAACCGGCCAGCTGACTTTCGGCTGGCAACTAACGGCCATTCTGATGATGACCTGCGGAACCGTCTTCCTGATGTGGCTCGGTGAGCAGATCGATGAGTTTGGTATCGGAAACGGGATTAGCCTCTTGATTATGGCAGGCATCCTGGCGCAAATGCCTGGAGCGCTGATCGACATGTTTCAAAACCGAGTCGAGTTTGCACTCACCGGTTTCGGAGGTGGCAGGATCGGAGTGGAGGCGCTGATTATCCTCGCCTTTGTCTTCGTCATGGTGGTGGTAGGCGTGGTCTTTATTACACTCGGTCAGCGACGTATCCCAACGCAAAGTGCAAAGCATGTTCGTGGTCGACGTGTTTACGGAGGCAGTCGACAGTACCTGCCGTTACGAATTAACC
>CAZXJC010000617.1:0-6914 GCA_964640885.1 uncultured Pirellulaceae bacterium
TGAGGTCTTTGCGGAAATCGACTTGCGGTCCGTTTACGTCATGTGCGATACCGTCGAGGATTTCTTCGAAGAGGTCTTCGCCTGGTTCTGTGTCTAGCATCTCGTTGACGAGTGTTTTGGAGTATTCAAACGCTTCTTTGATTTTCCAGTTCAACGTCAGATAAGATGAGACATCATTGGGGACCCAGGACTGGTCATTGCCCGTTTGTGTTGAGTTGGGGAATCGTAGCATACGACTCGCGAGTCTGTACTTGTCAGTCGATTTGGCGGCGATGCGGGTATCAATCTTTCCCCCGGCTGCTGATTTTTTTTGTTGTAGAGCCAGTTGGGCTTCTACGCCAGCCCGATCAGCCGGTGCGTGAACCCAGGTGTGGTGGGTAATGTCGTGTTCACCTAAGGCAAAAGTGACCCAGCCACCGAGACCCTGGACAGCGTCGAATCCCTGGTTGGCCAGTAGGCCCAGGATATCCTTGTGGTTCTTGCGGCCGCGGCTGGCATCACGAAGAACCTTGGCATAACCAAAGGGATCGACAAACCAGCGGAGGTGAGGCTTGCTATCGCCAGCAGCTTGCTGGCATTGTTGAGCACTCTTGGCGAAAGCCGCTACCTGCGCGAGATTGTCTTTGCCAGTTCCCAGGAGTTGTTCGTAGATCTGTTGCTGCACCAGCCGGTGATCGGTAGCAACCAGGTGGTTGTCATGGATACGATAATAGGCGTGGTGGATGATCGTGTCATCGTCTTTATCGGGAACGGCAAAGCGGACGGTTTCCAGGCCCTGGAGCTGCAGCGTACTGCGGGTCGCTCCTTTGGCAATCAGATTTTTTGATATTTTTTCCAGCAGTTGCTGAGCTTGTTGCTGGTGTTCCGTGACGTCAACAATCATGGCAATTGCATGCGGCTGCCGGGCGTCACGAGGTTGAATTACGGCAAAACAAATCTCACCACCGTAGGTGTTAGCCAAGTCTTCCCAGCGGAGTCCGAGTCGAACGCTCGTTTTGTTTAACTTGCTCTTGAGTTGACGCTGTAAGTCTTCGACAAAAGGCTTCATCACTGGGTCTTGTACCAGTTGTCCCAGTTGAGTTCGATCAAAAGCAGCCCGGAAATCGTCCAGATCGGGAATGGAGAGGAAGCCTTTGGTGGTGGCGGGAAGCAGTGTTTCGCCCGGTTTGGCTGCCTGGACGGGCACGGTCAAAAACTGCAAGGTAAGAGCTATAAGCAACGTTGGAATGAAAGCATGCCGCGCCACGGGAAGTCTCCTTGGTCAGATCGGTCGTTTGAGGTCTGAAGCAGTCGTTGAACCGACGATTTAAGTCGAATAATAAAGGCTGGTTCCAATCATATCGGCATCTAACCAGAAGGACACAAGTTTGAACTGGTGAGGTTGGATTAAACCGTCCAAATCGTTTTTTCGTGGCGTTGCGATCCTGCCTAGCTGCTGCTGATACTACCCGAAAACCCGGAAACTGGCAAAGTTGGATAAGGAATTTCTCGTGTACCGGTTATAGGACCCCTATTTCCCAGGCAAATAAGCGGGTGGCTTCGTTTTCAAGTGGTCTTGATCGGTCTGGTAAGCAGGATAACTGCTAGACGAAAACTCGGACGGGCCTCATAATCCGTGGCATGCACGAATATCATTTAGAGAATCTCAGCCAAGACCCTGTCCACGGCTACATTGCCTTTACTGCTGGCAGCGACCCTGAAGAGGTTTTTGAGCAGGCTCTGATTGACCACCCCTGGATTCAACGATTACGGGGAATTCACCAGTTGCAGACTGCCTGGTGGGTTTTCCCGACAGCTGAACACACTCGTTTTCAGCATGTTTTGGGGGTCATGCACCTGGCCAGCCGGGCGGTGGAGTCCTTATACGAGAGCTTACAAGCAGTTTGTCCGGATGTTCCGAGTCGCGGTTACGTGGAATCCTTGCTCCGCTTGGCAGGGTTATTGCACGACGTGGGCCATGGCCCCTTTGGGCATTTTTTCGATGAGTATTATTTGCAGGAATATGACCTGACGCATGAATTGTTAGGGGCGGCGATCATCGAAGGTCCGCTAGCACCGCTGCTGGAGCAAGTACGGCGGAACCCGAACAGTTGCCTGCTAGCAGATGAAAAGATTGATCCGTCACAAATTTCCTGGCTCATCCGACGTCCCTCTGGGTCTAGTGACGAGGATCAACCCCGCTGGCTCTGGCTGCTGCGGACGCTGCTAAGTGGCATTTATACAATTGATAACATGGATTTTGTTTTACGTGATTCCTATATGTCCGGATACAGTTTTCGGCCGTATGACTTGGACCGACTGCTGAGGTACAGTTTTTTTACGGAATCGGGTTTGACGATCCACGACCGGGGTGTAAATGCATTGATGCGTTTCATGTCGGCTCGCATGGAATTATTTCGCAGTGTTTATTTTCACCGTACTGTGCGGGCGATTGACCTGACACTGGTGGACCTGTTTCGGGCCAGCAAGTCTCACCTGTTTCCCGGTAATCCTTTGGACAATCTAGAAGCTTATTTGCGGTTTACCGAGACATCGTTGCTGGTGGATGTTTCTCGTTGGCCACTTAGTGGAGATGCGGAGCTGAAGCAACTCGGGGAAGAGTGGCAAAGATTGTTGTCCCGACAGATTCCCTGGAAGATGATTTGTCAGCGCAATCTGGTGTTTACTGAAACGGATTCGGAATCAAGTAGTATCTTTAGTGATCCGCAACTGGTGGAAACGAAACTTCGTCAGCAATTAAGTTCAGACTGGTCGGAAGTTGAATTGCGAGTTGACATTGCACGAGGTGTCTATCGTCCCCATACACGCGGCCCTGCTGCGGGACAAAATTTCTTGTTCGATTCTTCGCTTAACCAGGTGCGGTCGTTGCAGGCGAACGAATTGTTCGGCAGCTTGCCGGTAAGTTACCGGATCTGTCGTATTTACTCGAAGTCAGATGATGCCAGTATGGAACTAACATGCGCCCTGGATTCACTGCTAGGCGGGCATGGGGGTGACGATTTAACGAATATGTAAGAGTGTCTCAAATGATCTGATTGGTAGCGAGTTCCAGGGTCCTTTGATTGTTGACAGAAAACAGGAGAGGAATTGGCAATATGTTTTTGGCGTTTGGAGAAATTATGGCACGAGTTGCGGCACCGCAACGCTTGCGATGGCCGCAAGCAGTTCCTGGTACCGTGGATGTTACCTGGGGTGGTGGGGAAGCGAACGTGTCAGCTTCGCTGGCCCTCTTTGGACAGCCTGTCCGTTATATAACCGCTTTGCCGGATCATCCTGTGTCGCAGTCGATAGCGACAAGTTTGCGAGGTTTAGGGGTTGATGTGGATCATATTCTGTGGCGTGAAACGGGTCGCCTGGGGATCTACTTCGTCGAAGTTGGATCGAATCAGCGGGGTTCCACGGTGCTCTATGATCGCCAGTACAGTGCGGTGAGTTTAGCTGGTCCAGATGAATATGACTGGGACCAGGTATTAGAGGGAGTTCACTGGTTGCATGTCACGGGTATCACGCCGGCGATCAGTGAAGCGGCCTGTCAAGCTAACCTGGCACTGGTCAAGCAGGCCAAGGAACAGGGGATTAAGGTCTCCTGTGATCTCAATTTCCGCAAAAAGTTATGGAAATGGGGTGAGCAGGCAACGGGACGTGAATTGGCTCGCCAGTGTATGAGCGAAGTGTTGCCGTGGGTGGATCTGGTGATCGGCAATGAGGAAGATGCGGGTGAAGTACTCGATATACATGCTGCCAATACGGACGTTGAGCAGGGACAGTTGCAAGCGGACTCCTACGATGCAGTGGCTCGGGCAATTGTTGAGCGTTATCCGAACGTTTCACAGGTGGCCATCACCTTGCGAGAAAGCCTCTCTGCAGACCATAATAACTGGGGTGGCCTCTTGTACGATGCAGCTGCTGATCGCAGTTGGCTGGCCCCGACTGATGGCCAGGGAGATTATCGGCCGTATCAGATGCACCACATTGTGGATCGTGTCGGTGCCGGGGATTCATTTGCAGCAGGCCTGCTTCATGCGCTGAATAGTCCAGAGTGGTCGGATCCCGAGCGGGCAATTCAATTTGCCGTGGCAGCCAGTTGCTTAAAGCATTCAATCAAGGGTGATTTTAATTTCGTGACCGAACAGGAAGTGACAGCATTAGTTGCTGGAAACGCCACCGGCCGTGTGCAACGTTAAAGTTCGGTTTCCTGCAAGCCGTGAGGAGTTTGCCCAGTGTCTGACGATCGTTATGAAAACCCGTTGACTGCCCGCTATGCTTCGGACGAAATGGCAGAGTTGTGGAGTGCGCAGCGCAAGTTCAGTACTTGGCGACAAATGTGGGTAGCATTGGCAGAAAGCCAGCAAGCTTTGGGGCTCGATGTTTCAGATGCCCAGATTGCAGAACTGCGGAGCCAAGTTGATCAGATCGACTTTGACGTCGCCGGGCAGTATGAACGAAAATTGCGTCACGACGTAATGGCTCACGTGCACGCTTATGCAGACGTCTGTCCCACGGCCCGTCCGATCATCCATCTCGGTGCGACCAGTTGTTTTGTCACGGATAATACGGACTTGATTTTATTGCGAGAAGCGATCGGCCTGATCGAGTCTCGACTGGTTAGTGTTATCGGCAGGCTGGCTGAATTTGCTGATCAATACGGGAACCAGGCTTGCCTGGGATTTACCCATTTACAGCCAGCCCAACCGACGACTATCGGTAAGCGAGCTTGTCTCTGGATTTACGACCTGGTGTTAGATTTGGAAGAGCTTCAACATCGGCTTCGTTCACTGAAGGCGCGCAGTTGCAAAGGGACAACCGGAACGCAAGCCAGTTTTTTGACGCTGTTTGCCGGCGATCATGAAAAAGTCAGGCAATTGGAAGAACTAGTAGCTGAGAAGATGGGCTTTGCTGATATCTACGCTGTGACGGGGCAGACCTATTCGCGAAAAATTGACGCCCAGGTGCTCGACTTGCTTTCAGGCATTGCACAGAGTGCCCATAAAGCAGCAACGGATATCCGAATCCTGGCAAGCCGCAAGGAATTGGAAGAACCATTTGAAAAGAATCAGGTTGGTTCGTCAGCGATGGCCTATAAACGCAATCCGATGCGCAGTGAACGAATCTGTTCGTTAGCTCGTTTCGTAATGAGCTTGCAATCTAGTGGTGCACAGACGCTGGCAACTCAGTGGATGGAACGTACGCTCGACGACAGTGCAAATCGTCGACTGGTGTTACCTCAGTCCTTTTTGGCGGTTGATGCAGTGCTGGTTCTTTACCAGAACATCGCCTCAGGCCTGGTGCCCTACCCCGCTGTCATGGAGGCGAACTTGAAAAATGAACTGCCCTTCATGGCCACAGAGAATATCCTGATGGAAGCTGTGGCGGCAGGTGGGGACCGTCAGCAATTGCATGAACGAATTCGTCAGCATAGCCAGGAAGCGGCGGCGGTTGTAAAGCAAGAAGGTCGCCCGAATGACCTTTTGCAGCGATTGGCTGATGATGAGCTGTTTGCTGGCGTCGATCTAGCCGGCATGTTGGACGCTTCCCAGTTCGTCGGACGGGCTCCGGAACAGGTTCAGCAGTTTCTCGATGAAGTGGTATCGCCGATCCGCGCGCAGTACCCTCAGCAGGAAACGGTTGCCGAGGTCAATGTTTGAAACGGTTGGACCGTACTGTCAACGCGTTGCGGTAAACGCCGTTTAGATCAGATCTTGCTTGCGTTTTGTGCGCTGCTTAGGCTGATTGCATTCGCGGCAAAGGCCACTAATGATCAAGCGATGCCCGGTCACTCGAAATTGATGATTGCGAGCGACCATGTTTCGCAATTCAAGTAACTCGTCGCTATGGAACTCGATTAGCTGCTGGCACTTTGTGCAGTACAAGTGATCGTGTTCCGGGTAACCATAGTCATGCTCGTAGACCGCTCGACCGGCCAATTCAAATCGGAGCAGCAATCAAGCGTCGACGAATTCATTGAGTGTGCGATAGACGGTCGGACGGCTGACATAGCCAGACTCACCTTTCTTGGGCAACTGTTCGATCAAGTTATCGGCGTCGAAATGGTCGTGATGGCTAAACACATGTTGAACCAGGCTGCGCCGCTGGTCGGTGTTCCGCATGCCACGGCTTTGTAGATATTCCTCGAAACGTTCGACCGGTGAGAGGGCAACCTGGACGGTACCAAGTGAATAGTCTTTGGCCATCGATACTCTCCAGGGGGCGAGGAGGACGTGTTCTTATTGAGACACACTGAGCATCACTAAGGAGATGAACCGAAAATACTGGTAGATATTAGTTCACGGTCGGTCTCAATAACGATTTTAGAGATACTTGTGGTGATTGCAAGCCGTCCCTGGTTATCAGTCATCGCGCAAATTACCCGATTTTGATACCGAGAAGCGCTCAAGGTCCCTAGAGAAACTCAGAAAGAGGAGGTCTAGAGAGTTTAGCCGCCAGTTTCATCGAGAAAACGGTCGAGTGCAATATCGAGTTTATCTTCCGTTTCGTAATTGCCTTGTTCAATCGCTTCGCGAATTCGGGCGATGCGATCTGCCCGGACGTCAGGAATGTCCTGAACGTTTCCGGTTAGTTCGGCAACTTTGCTGGCGAGTTCAGCTTCCTGAGAGATATCGAGCTGGTCTGCCTGAGATGTTGCATTAGTTTGCTCGGCAGGCTTGGCCCCGTCAATTTGATGCGGCCCGTTAATGGGTTGGGCACCGTGTACGTTAACTGGTCCTTGAATTCGCATAGGTAATGATCTCCCCCGATGGTTGAGCGGTAAGTTGCCTTGGCTGTTTCGTGACTAAAGTCCCGCTGACTTTAGTTTACCTCATTGCTTTCGACCTGGCGCCTTATATCCTTGTCGAGGAAGTACTATCCATAATCGTGAAAAATGACCTGTGCGAACAGATTCACGAAAGCACTTA
>CAZXJC010000618.1:0-18407 GCA_964640885.1 uncultured Pirellulaceae bacterium
GGATAACCTTGATTTCACTCATTGCCTGTCTCTGCGGAATCTACAGCAACCATCTGGCGTTGGAAGCCGCCCTCCAGGACGCCAGCCAACGCGGCGTCGAGGCGATTTACTGTCTCGGTGACCTGGGAGCTTTCGGACCCCATCCTGACCGGGTCTTTCCGCTGCTGGACAAGTATCAAGTCCAGTGCGTGCAGGGAAATTACGACCACTCCATCGGCCATGGACTCGATGACTGCCAGTGCGGCTACACCGACCCTGCAGACAATTACTATGCTCAAATCAGTTACGACTATACGCTTGCCAATACCAGCGACCATAACCGTGCGCTGCTGCGTAATATGCCTGCACAACGGCACGTATCACTAGGACCTTTTCGCCTACTGCTCTGTCACGGCAGTCCCCGACAGGTAAATGAATTCCTCTGGGAATCAACGACGTCCAGCCATTTCTTGGAACACCTGTTGGACCAACACGAGGTCAACCTGATCGCCACAACACACACTGGAATCAAGTGGCAACGGCAACTTGCTAATCAGGGCTGGTTCGTGAACGTCGGTGTACTGGGGCGTCCAGAAAACGACGGCACAACTGCCGTCTGGTACACGCTGCTGGAAGCTCATTCAGCCTCTGAACTGCAGATAAATTTCATCCCAGTCGAATATGACCATCACCAACTGGCCCGGCAAATGCAGGCCGAAGGGTTACCGAATGAATTCATTGAAACGATTGTGACTGGCTGGTGGTCCACTTGCCTGGAGGTTCTCCCTGCTAAGGAACGCCTGCGAGGCCGTTACTGACGGCATATCTGGAAAAATCCGACAAAATCAAATCCGGTAGCTGCGGGAGTCCCCTTAATACGCTACCATTTTTTGTGAGCCGCCATCCTTCCGAACGAGGGGAGCGGTGGATCACTAGACACCTATTCTTGTTTATTAGCGGAGTGCATCTCATGCGAAGCTTGGTCTTGTTTACCCGGCGGGAAATCAGTCACATTCTAACCCTCGCTCTGCTTGCGGTCTGCCTGGGCGCCGTCGCGCCAGTCACCATTCTGGCCGCCGAACCCGTTGACGAAAATCAGCGGATGGAAATCGGAAAAGTGATTGAACAGCTAAAATCGGGCCGCTTCAACGAACGTGAAACAGCCAGCCGCCAACTGGCTGAATTTGGCCGAGCAGCCATTGGTCCCTTGACCGAAGCAGCGATGGGCAAACAACGAGAAGTGACGATGCGAGCCATCGATATCCTCAAAAAACACCTGGCATCCACTGATGCAGAAACCCGCAAGGCCGCAAAAGCAGCACTGGAACAAATCGCCGCTGGTCCCCAAGCCTCTGCTGCGCGTCAAGCACAACAAGTCCTCAATCCTCCCGCTGAACCTGAAGCAGAAGCGCCACCCGCTGGTCGAATCCAGGTCTTTGGTGGTCCAATTCAAATCCGTGTACAAGCTGGCCTGGCCGGCAATCAGCGAATTCGAATCAAGCAGGTGAACGGAACCAAGGAAATCGAAGCGGAAGAGAATGGCCGCAAGGTCACGATCAAGGAAGACAAAAACAACGGTATCCAAATGGAAGTTACGGAAAAAAAAGATGGCAAGGAAACCACTAAAAAATACGCCGCTAAAAACGCCGACGAGTTAGCAAAGAAACACCCGGATGCGCATAAACTCTACAAAAAATACACAACGCAGCCGAAATTCAATCTCCAACTGCCCAATCTTCAGCAAGCTATCCCAGTGATCCCCGGAAACAACCAGCTGCCACCCAATTTCCGACTGCCTCCAGGACTGATTCCGCAACAAACCAAAAGGTCTCTGGGAAAAGCACAGCAGGAAATGGACAAATCGATCAAGGAACTAGAAGAAGCGACCAAAGAACTCAAAATCGAAACCAAAGATGCTGAAAAACTTCGTCGCATCCTCGATCAGTTAAAAGCCAGTCGCAAAGAGCTGGACCGCGCTCAATCAGGGCTCGGAGGTCGATAACTATTGGCTCGGGATCGACTGCACCCAAATCAGTCCCAGGCTTCCAAATCGCTGCAATTGAAGCTCTGGACCCGCGTAGTCCTTTCCGGAAAGGGCCTTCTCAATCGCCTGCTGCCAGTCTAGCCGGCGAGATCGACTGCCGCGAATGATAAACCAGCCCCCGCCAGCCGTTCTCAGATGATCCAACTGCTCTGCTGGCAAGACTGCTGGCTTGCTGGCCAGTGCCCGCAAACTCGACTTCCGCAAAGCATAATACCCTCGCAATGGGAACAGGCAAAACTCCTCCCGGCTGATACGAGCATGAAGTGCAGGTGCCTGCGCCTTTCCCAGTTGACGATCTTCAATCAAGTCTGGTACCAGGAAAACGGCCCAGCGTCCAGCAGGATCCTGCTGGTTGACATGTGCAATTAAAGATCGCCAGTCTTCCTGCTTGGCACTGATCCCGGAACGATGCAGCAGAGGAGGCCAAGCAGCTCGTGCCGGGATCCAGCGAGAAAAACTAATAGCTGATTCAGTTAACAAAACCGCCACCGCCAGCACGAGTGCAGTCCCCCAGCGCCGACCGTTTCCCTGCAATTGGCCAAGCAACACCGCTGCCAGTAAAACAGCAACCGTGAGGGAGCCAATCAAGTAGCGTGTCAGATAAAGTGCCGCTACACCACTGACCGTTGTCGCCCACGTCACGAGCAAGGGAAACAACAGAGAACAACTGAGCATGATCAGCCACACAGCCTGACTACGATTTCGTTTTGACTCCTTGCCTGCCAGCCATTGCACCAACCGAGAAGCCAACGGCACCCCCACGTAAACCAGTATGGGCAACAGCGTCAACAAAGAAAGAACCGTTGGCACGCGTACAAATTCAGACCAGTTAGCGCGACGCTGGTTGATCATCAATAAATGAGGGAGGGCAGGGGAGCAGAGCAGTGCCAGCCCAAACAGGTCGACAGCCAGTGTTCGACCTGATCCAGAAAAACTACGATGCCGCAGTCGCAAAAACATCCAGGCAACCAATTCGGCACAGAGAATCAATGTGGCGGTGTAGTGCAAATAGAACAATAGCGCACCGGTCCCAATCCAGGCAAGTCGCAACCGCGCAGATAGCTTCGACTCCGGTTGGTTGCCGGCAGTCCATCGCAGCCAGCCCAAGTAAAGATGAACAACGGTCATCCATTGCACCCAGGCATAAGGACGAGCTTCACAGGAAAAAATCACGCTGAAACGATCTACAGCAATAATGGCTGCTGCTGTCCAGCCTGCCCAATCGCTGCCCGATATTTCCCGCGCCACAAAAAACAGAGTCGGTACCAGTAACAATCCAGCTACCAGGCTGAGAGAACGATACGTCAATTCGCTGGGAACAAACAGCGAACGGACGAACCATTGCGCGTAAAAGAAGAGAGGCCCCTGGTTGCCGACCGCCGCGCGATCAGCTACGTCAGCCAGGCTGCCCTCAACCACCCAGGCAGTATGTAGTTCATCCACCCAGAGTGGCTCACCCAAATGCCTGGCTCGCAAAGTCGCGGCCAACACGATAATCGCCAGCAGGCCCAGCGCCACTCTCCAAGATGGTAGTGACGGAGCCGTAGTCGAATCATTCGAAAGATCACCAGGAGTATTCACAATGAATGATTCTAGACGGGCGGCCTTAGCATCCCCACCCCAGGCCATACAAAATGGCCGGTAGCTCAGGGAACAATTGGAATGATCGACTCTTCCAAGACCGTGTGCACCTCTTCAATCCCAATTTCATCGCGATCCAAAGCATAGCCCATCAATAACGCCAGGTCACAGATACGATTGATCGCCCGTGGATTACCACTGGTACCATAGTGAATCGCTTCCAAGGCCGCGTAACTGAAAATCTGTCGCTGAACCCCGACAGCAGCCAGGCGAAACTGGATGTAAGCAATCGTCTCGTCAATGGACAGGGGCTCTAAAAGCGACTGGGTGTCAACACGACTTTGCAGCTCCGATGATTCTTCCAGGACTGATACCAGGGATCTGTTTCCAACAAGGATCAACGTGAACATGGAATGCTCATGGTGCCGAAAATTCAACAACAAGCGAAACATTTCTAATATCCGTCGGTCCGCCAGTAAGTGAGCTTCATCCAGGACGATCACTGGCTGCTTTTCAGCAACAACCGCAGACCGCAACAACGCTTCGAAACGATTGATCGTCGTACGCAAATCAGTCGTCTCCGCTGACGTCTCTCCAGCCAGTTGATCCGTCACATGGACCATCAACTCCTCGGCTGGCAGCTGTGGAAACACGATGTGGCAGCGAGGCTCATTGACTCCAGGCAAGGATTGCAGCAGATGGTGTACGAGCAAGGTCTTCCCAATCCCTGTGTCGCCAACCAAAACTGCCAGATCACGACGGTTTTCAATCACATAACGTAATTTCAACAGCGTCGCATGATGTGTTTCGCTGGGATAAAAAAGCCGCCCATCATAGCCATGATCGAAAGGCCGAAAAGACATTTTCCAATGAGATCGATACATAGCTATTCGCTTACTCCGCTATCAATCACCAGTAACAACGCGACACTACGAAACAAAATTCTCGGCGACAACCACTTCCAGTCCAGCACGCTGCAAACGGTCGATCGCTGCACCTGCTGCAAATTCGTCCGGCTGGCGTCGGTCACGGACCAGCACCACGGCATCAATCAATTCCCTGGCAATTTTCCTGAACCCGTAACCCCAGGCAACAAGCACCGGTCCAACATCCAGTAAAATGAGCTCATGACATTGAGAAATCTCGTTTAACGATGACGCCAGGGGAGAACGGGTCCAATCCGTAAGATCATCAGGAGACTCGATCTGCAACGGATAAAATGCCACTCCTTCTTTCTCCAGTGCCATCGGTGTCATGCCACGCTTTTGATTGTCCGTGCGCAGATACCAGGAAGCACGATTCTCCAATCCCATCTCCACTGCTAATTGGGGATCTTCAAAATGAGCGTCGACTAACGCCACCCGCACACCCTGTTCAGCAGTGGCCCGCGCCAGGCAAATCGCCGTCGTCGTCACTCCCGCAGCCGCTTCCGCGCTGGTGACAGCAATCGTTTTCATGCCTTCTGTAACCGCTTGGGACAACGTCTTGCCAGCTGACTGCAGGGAACCGGGGGCAGCCTGCATCAATGCCTGACAAACCGATGGCCACTGAATCTGGTTACCCAACAGTGGCGTCTCCACACAAGTCGCTGCATAAAACTCACTTGCCGACGATGTGCTTCCGCTCGCACTGGCAAGCGAAGAAGGCATGGAAACCAGGCAGTCTGATTTCGCCGCCAGTGGAAAAGATTGATCCGAAGCGACGATTTGCATACCAATTTCAGCGGCTGTCATCGCTTCCCTGGAACCGGTACCCGTGTCAATCGGCCCCATCCCTGATAGCACGCTTGTAGGAATCGTAGCCCCCGCATCAACCCGCAACTGAACTCCCGACGGTCCGGACAACTGCGAACCACTCTGATCCGAAACATCCGACGGCTGTCTTGCGTAGACTCTGATAAAAGCCTGATTAAGCGTCGTCATGGTCAGTGCCTGATCAACAACTGGTAAATCGTACTACCTTGAAAACTTGATACTGCAATCCTTAACGAGGCACCGGTGTGACACGCGGCAACTCTTCTTCCGTTAACTTCTCCAGGGGGTTCGACGGGCGACGAGCGGTCAAAATCGGGACACTCGGCTGAACAATTACCTGCCCGGGAATCACCTGGCCAGGAGTTGCCAGGCCGGTTATCACGGTCGGCTGAGTAACCTCGTTCCCTTCCTGCGTAGAAAACTCGGGAGAAAATGTTACTGCCGCCGGATCATAATACTCTTCTTCCTGGCCCCCTGCTTGCTGAACAGTTCTTGAGTCAGCATCCGGTAAAGACAACGGTATATCTCCACCTGACAGACCCCAGTAGGTTGCCACGGTAAGCATTAACAAAAAACCTGTCACCATCACCTTGCCACCTGAAACACGTCGCCAGCTAACCGCCCTCAGCCGTTTTGTTTGGGATCGTAACGACTTCTTTTCGGTCGCTCGCTGACTGGCTACGGTTGCCAGTTCAGGTAAAGAAACTAGTATCGGTATTTGGCCAACTTCGCGTACTTGCATTGAACGATCCGAATCGGAACCCGCCTCTCTGGAATGTAGATATTCTTCGTGCACGGCGTGATGCTCGCTCATGGTTCGAATCCTTGTTGGCGACCTGGCAAACATCGCTTGCTCGATCAGTTGGCCACCTGCGCATACGGCCAGACCGCTGTAAGTAATTATCGGTTTCGAATCCTGGGAAACTTGAAGGGTTAGAAAAGCTGAAGGGGCCCGAACCGGCTGAGATGTCCAGTAGTCAAGAGAGTCCGGTGGACCGGCAACAGTTTAGTAAAAAGCGCCATGTTGCGGTAAAGAGGGGTGTTTGGGATACTCGACTTTCGCGTTCCAATTTTAATTGACCGAAGGCAAGTGACTCACAGTTCATGATCCGGCAGCCCCACTCTACCACTGAAGCACAATTGATGGCCTTGCTTGAAGAGCGGATTCTCTTGCTCGATGGTGCCATGGGGACAACGATTTTTGGCATGGGCATCACCGAGGTCCAGATGCGTGGCGATCGTTTTGCGGATCACCATAAAGACCTAAAAAACTTTGTTGATGTGCTGGCTCTCACACGTCCGGAAGCACTGGTTGAGGTTCATCGCCAATTCCTGGCAGCCGGTGCTGACATCGTGCAGACCAACACCTTTGGTGCGACACCTGTCGCGATGGAGGAATTCGGACTCTCCTCTCATATGCGCGAGTTGAACACAGCAGCAGTTCGCTGTGCCCGTGAAGCGGTAGCTGAAAGTATGGAACTGGATCCCAGTCGACCGAGGTTTGTTGCCGGTTCCATTGGTCCCACGACAAAAACTGCCTCACTATCTCCGCGAGTAGAAGACCCTGGATTCCGGGCAATCACGTTTGATCAACATGTCGAATCTTATTATCAACAGGTAGCCGCCCTGGTAGAGGCCGGCGTGGACCTGCTATTCCCAGAAACCACCTTTGACACGTTAAATCTAAAGGCTTGCCTGTTTGCCATTTCACGGTACTTCGAGGAGCACCAGACTCATGTCCCGGTAATGGCATCGGTCACGATAACCGATGCAGCCGGGCGTACCTTATCGGGTCAAACGATCGAGGCTTTTTGGAATTCCATCGCCCACTTTGATCTTCTTAGCGTTGGCATTAATTGTGCCTTTGGTCCAGAAAAAATAAGGCCTTATGTCCAGGAACTGGCAAAGCTGGCTCCCGTTTACATTAGTTGCCATCCGAATGCCGGTTTACCCAATGAATTCGGCGGATTCGATCAGACACCAGGGGACATGGTCTCGGTGATGCAGGAATTCGTCGACCAGCGATGGGTCAACATTGTCGGCGGTTGCTGCGGAACGACCCCGGAATACATCAAAGCGTTTGCTCAGATGGTACAGGGGGCTGAAGTTCGCTGCCCGCCGGAAGCATCTTCACACCTGCAGTTGAGTGGCCAGGAGTCTCTCACGTTACGGCCAGATAGTAACTTCACGATGATTGGCGAGCGCACCAACGTCACTGGCTCTCGCAAATTCGCCCGCTTGATTCGCGAGGAGCAGTATGAACCGGCAGTCGAAGTTGCCCTGGAACAGGTTCAAAACGGAGCATCCATCATCGACATCAATATGGATGACGCGTTACTCGACGGTGAAGCGGCCATCACCCGTTATCTAAACCTGATCGCTGCGGAACCGGATATCACACGGGTTCCAGTCATGATCGACAGTTCCCGCTGGTCCATCATTGAAGCCGGGCTGAAATGCATCCAGGGAAAATCATTAGTAAATTCCATCAGTCTCAAGGATGGTGAAGAAGAATTCTTGCGGCGTGCACGGATCATCCGCCGCTACGGAGCTGCCACCGTAGTCATGGCCTTTGATGAAACAGGACAAGCTACCGAAGTCGCCGACAAGGTAGCCGTCTGCCAGCGAGCCTACCAGCTGTTGACCGAGAAAGTCGGTTTTCCTCCCCAAGACATTGTCTTTGATCCCAACATCCTGACGGTCGGTACGGGTATTGAAGAACACAACAATTACGCCATCAATTTCATTGAGTCGATCCGTCAAATCAAGGAGTGCTGCCCCGGAGCCAGCGTCTCAGGTGGTGTGAGCAACATTTCTTTCTCCTTCCGCGGTAATGACACGGTCCGTGAAGCAATGCATGCAGCATTTCTGTTCCACGCCATCGAGGCCGGACTGGACATGGGCATCGTCAATGCTGGTCAACTGGCCCTCTACGAACAAATCCCGGCAGATCTGCTCAAGCACGTCGAAGACGTACTTTTTAATCGCCATCCGGACGCTACGGATCAACTACTGCAGTTCTCCGAATCGATTACCAGCCAACGCAGCACCAGCAGCGCCGAGGATCTCAGTTGGCGGAAATTGCCAGTGAACGAACGGCTTTCCCATGCGTTGGTCAAAGGAATCGACAAGTTCATCATCGAAGACACGGAAGAAGCCCGCCAGCAGGTGACACGCTGCCTGGAAGTTATCGAAGGTCCCCTGATGGAAGGAATGACTCATGTGGGAGATCTTTTTGGAGCTGGCAAAATGTTCCTGCCGCAGGTAGTCAAGACGGCCCGCGTGATGAAGAAAGCAGTCAATTACCTGACGCCGTTCATGGAACAAGAAAAAGAGCAGTCCGGAGACACAGCCCGGAAATCTCGTGGCAAGATCGTGATGGCTACCGTGAAGGGGGATGTCCACGACATTGGCAAGAACATCGTGGGGGTGGTCCTGGGCTGTAACAATTACGAGGTTATCGACCTGGGCGTCATGGTCGCTTGCGAAACAATCCTGGAAACCGCCCGCGAGCAGCAAGCCGACATTATTGGGCTATCCGGATTGATTACCCCCAGCCTCGATGAAATGGTCCACGTGGCGGAAGAAATGCAACGCGAAGAAAATAAGCTTCCCTTGCTGATCGGCGGAGCTACCACCAGCGCCAAGCATACCGCGGTCCGTATTGCCGGACAGTACGATCAGCCAACCATTCATGTTACGGACGCCTCCCGCTGCGTTGGCATCGTCGATCGACTTATGAGCAAGGAACTTAAATCGGCACTAGTCGAAGAAAACTCGCAAAAACAGGCCGACCTGAATCTCGCTTACCAGCAGCGCACACTTCCCATGATCAGCTACGCAGAGGCGTGCCAACAGCCATTCCCCACGGACTGGAACAACCTGGCGCTCGAAACGCCCGACATGCTCGGAACCCAAGTACTGAACCAGTACCCGCTGGAAGAACTCGTTCGCTTTATCGACTGGACTCCTTTCTTTATGACCTGGGAATTAAAAGGAAAGTACCCCGCTATCCTGGATGATCCTCAACGCGGCGAAGCAGCTCGGGAGCTGTTTGAACAGGCCCAACAAATGCTCGAGCAAATCGTCAACAAGAAACAATTGCAGGCGCGAGCCGTTTATGGCATCTGGCCGGCTGCAGCCGAAGGAGATGACCTGATTCTCTTCCAAGACGAAAACCGGGACCAGGAGTTAACTCGCTTTCATGCATTGCGACAGCAATGGCAACGACAAGGTCAAACCGAGTTCCGCTCACTGGCTGACTATGTCGCTCCCCGAGATTCAGGAACCGCTGATTATTTAGGGGCCTTCGCCCTCACAACTGGCATCGGAGCTGACGAATTAGCAGCTGAATATGCCACTGCTCAAGATGACTACAGTGCCATCATGGTCAAGGCACTGGCCGATCGACTGGCTGAGGCCTTTGCCGAATCGTTACACCAGCGAGTCCGTCAGCACTGGCAGTATGGCAACAGTGAACAGCTCAGCGAAAATGACCTGATTGCCGAAAAATACCGGGGCATTCGTCCCGCTCCCGGTTACCCGGCACAACCAGACCACACAGAAAAGCAGACCCTCTTTAAGCTACTCGACGCGGAAAAGCAGGCCGGTATCGAATTGACCGAAACTTTGGCCATGTCGCCGGCCGCCAGTGTCTGCGGACTGTATTTTGCCCACCCTGAGGCTCGCTACTTCTCCGTCCACAGGCTTGATCGGGACCAAATTGAAGATTACGCCGACCGTAAGGGGATGCCGGTCGCGGACGTTGAGCGTTGGCTAGGACCCTACCTGGGGTACAATAATCGCAGTAATTAAATCAATTACTGACTATAATTCCCCAAACCGTGTGAAACTCAGCGAACAGCAACGGTTCACTACCTGTTATCCATTTTTTCCACCCTGATGACGACCATGAAGAGTTGCATTCTCCAGCAAAGCCTGTTTAAGCAAGCATCGATCGCCTGGCTGGTCGGGACAACGCTTTGCCTGGCCATCGCAGTCACCGGCAGCAGCAAAGCGGCCGCTCCGATCAAGCCAGTGGAATCGGCGGCCCAGCGCGGATACCGCCTGCTAACGGAAAAACGATTCTTACCAGCTGACTTTGACCAGGAAGTGTTTGACCACACCTGGAAAACATGGCCGGAACCATTGCGCAGCCAGGCTGCCAAAAGTTCACTGAAGCAGCGTCGCCAACTGGCCTTCCAGCGTTACGGCCTCACCGCGCGGCCAGGTGATAATTCGGGCAAGCCGCTGCAGTACGTAGTCAACCGGGACGGCAGGTGGGCCCTAAATTGTTTCGGCTGTCATGGTGGCAAACTACTCGGCCAGGTAATCCCTGGATTACCCAACACACATTACGCGATGCAGACCTTCGGGGAAGAAATACGAGCCACCAAACTACTGCTCGGGAAACCGCTTCTGCGGCGTGACCTGGGAGCTGCTTTTGTCCCCATGGGCTCGACCCACGGAACGACCAATGCTGTTATGTTCGGAGTGGTCCTGGCAGCTTCACGGGATGCCGATTTAAACTACCAGCGTTTCCAACGTCCTCCCAAGCTCACCAATCATGACATGGACGCACCTCCCTGGTGGCACTTCCGCAAAAAACCTCAGATCTATATCGACGGGATGGCAGAACGTGGGCATCGAGCACTGATGCAATTCTTGATGGTGCGAGAAAATGGACCAGAGCAATTCCAGCAGTGGGAAAACGACTTCAAGGACATCTATGCCTACCTGATGTCGCTGGAACCACCGAAATACCCTTTTCCAATCAACCGCCCCCTGGCAGATCAGGGAAAATCACTCTTCGAAAATCATTGCAGCCATTGTCATGGCAGCTACGGAGACCGACCCGAGTATCCCAACAAGATGATCCCAATCAAGAAAATTGGAACAGATCCGGTTCGTTTTGGGGCCTTGAGTGAAGACCATCGAAGCTGGTACCGGGCTAGCTGGTTTGCCCATCACGGCGAGAAACAAGTAAACATCAAGCCGACCGGCTACGTGGCACCTCCCTTGGATGGCATCTGGGCTTCAGCTCCCTTTTTCCATAACGGGGCTGTCCCATGCTTGTCCGGTGTACTCTATGCAGATCAGCGACCCACAGTCTTGAAACGATCTGATGACGGCTACGATCAGCGGCGAGTGGGCTTGGAGATCACGCGATATGAGCAACTGCCGAAGAACCTGAAAGATCGTTGGGAGCAGCGACAGTTCTTTGACACACGTGTGCCAGGCAAGAGTGCCGCGGGGCACCGATTCCCGGACGTGTTAACGGGGCCCCAGAAGCAAGCCGTGTTGGAGTATCTGAAGACTCTCTAGCAGCGTCCCACTGCTTGCAAATCACTGCGAACAGCAAATTTTCGACCATTCATTGACAACTTGGGCAATCTAGTTACGATGTTCTACAAGACACGGGAAATGGACAACCGTTACTGCTCCCGAGTGTCCAAGGAATCTAGCTGCGAAGCGGAGTCGCACAGCTACAGCGGAATGTAGCCAACGGTCGCAACACGGCTAACCAATCATCGATTACAAGGAGGACGTCATGTCGATGACGCAAATTGAATCAGCACGGGCCGGCACAATCACCCCAGAGATGGAATATGTAGCCGAGCGAGAATCTTTATCTCCTGAATTAATCCGTGAAGAAGTCGCAGCGGGTCGCATGGTCATTCCGGCCAACCGAGTCCATCTGGACCAGCAACTCGAACCGATGTGCATCGGTATTGCGGCAAGTTGCAAGATCAACGCCAATATCGGCAATTCTGCGGTCACGAGTGATCTTGAAACCGAGCTAGATAAATTACATACGGCTGTCCATTTTGGTTCCGACACGGTGATGGACCTGTCAACCGGCAGTGACATTGATCAGATTCGCAGCGATATCATTAAGGCCTCGCCGGTTCCGATTGGAACCGTCCCCATCTACCAGATGCTGGAAGAGCTGGGAGGTGAAATCGAATCGATGCGCGCCCAACATTTCCTTGACATGGTAGCACACCAGGCCCAGCAGGGTGTCGATTACATGACCATTCACTGCGGCGTGTTGATGGAACACCTGCATCTCACGACTCAGCGTGTGACGGGCATTGTTAGTCGAGGTGGTTCACTAATCGCCAAGTGGATGATGACTCATCGTCAACAAAACCCCTTGTACGAACACTTCGACGATCTCTGCGACATTATGCGTGAATACGATGTCACCTGGAGCCTCGGTGATGGCTTACGACCTGGTTGCCTGGCAGATGCCAGTGACGAGGCACAATTCGCAGAACTGGAAACACTCGGTGAACTGGTCACAAGGGGCTGGGAACGCGGTACGCAAGTGATGGTCGAGGGCCCTGGCCACATTCCGATGGATCAAGTGGCTATGAACGTTGAAAAACAGATCGAAATCTGTCACGGTGCTCCGTTCTATCTGCTCGGCCCACTGGTGACAGACGTGGCCCCTGGATACGACCACATTACCAGTGCCATTGGTGCAGCCCTGGCGGGCTGGAGTGGTGCCGCTATGCTCTGTTACGTCACCCCCAAGGAACACCTGGGACTACCGAACAAAGAGGATGTCCGGCAAGGAGTGATTGCTTACAAGATCGCAGCCCATGCTGCCGACATCGCTCGACAACGCCCGGGTGCCCGGGACCAGGACGACGCCCTCTCGAAAGCGCGATTCGAGTTCGATTGGGAAGAGCAGTTTCGGCTCTCGCTCGACCCGGAAACGGCACAACGATTTCATGACGAAACGCTGCCACAGGACACTTTCAAGAGTGCTCACTTCTGCAGTATGTGTGGCCCCAAGTACTGCAGCATGAAAATCACCGAGGATATTCGTGCTATGGAATCACAAGGTGAACTGGTTGAAATCAAAAGTACTAAAGATGCCTCATGAACCCCGGTGATCGCGGACTTTGGCAAGACCGATCTTTCTGGGGACACATTTCAACTCAATTCCTGGGTGCATTTAACGACAACCTTTTCAAGCAGTTGATCCTGCTGCTAGCCATCTCCGAGGTGGCTGGGAAAAATCTCCCGGCCAACGGGCAACAGGAGGTCGACATCCAGTCGATCGCGATGGTGATCTTCGCCGTCCCTTTCATCTTGCTGGCCGGCATCGCTGGTTACTTGTCAGAACGATTCAGCAAACGGAACATTTTTGTCTGGTCCAAGATAGCCGAAATCCTGGTCATGCTACTGGGAGTCCTGGCCTTTGTCGCTTTGAATCGGGAAGCACTTCAAGACGCAACTGCTCGGCAGCTAATCGAGACACTAATCCCCTTGTTTCTTATTTTGTTCTTGATGGGTGCCCAGAGTTCCTTCTTTGGCCCGGCCAAGCTCGGCATCCTGCCAGAACTGTTTCAACCACAGGATCTCCCCAAAGCAAACGGCATGGTCGTGATGACCACCTTTCTCTCCATTATCCTGGGAATGGGCGTGGCCGGCCTGATCCTGGATGGTTTTGGCGACCAGCTTTGGGGTCCCGGCATGGTCTGTGTCGGTATCGCGGTACTCGGAACAGGGACAGCCCTTTTGATTCGTCGTGTGCCCGTCGCGAATGCCCAACTCAAATTCAAACCTTCATCCTTAGGAATCGAGCGAGAGATTCGTCAAAATTTTGCTCGCGACCGAACCTTACTCTGTGCCATGGTTATTTCATGTCTTTTCTGGGGCGGTGGAGCACTGGTTCAAATGTCGATCAATTCGGTCGGTAAGCAACAATTGCTAATCGGAGAGGAAAACGCTAATACTTGGACCAGTCTACTGGCAGCCAGCATTGCTATTGGTATTGCCATTGGCAGTCTGCTTTCCGGGTTCCTTTCCGGCGGCCGTATTAACGTACGCGTCTTGCGATACGGTTGCTGTGGTATCGTCCTGTTCATGTTCCTGCTCAGCATCCCCGGATCCCGTGACCATCACTTGCTCGGCTACTGGGGATGTTTCGCAGCAATGATACTACTGGGAGCGGCCACCGGATTATTCTACGTCCCGCTGCAAACGTTTATCCAGGCGCGCCCCCTCGATAATATCAAGGGGCGCATCCTGGCCACAACAGCCATGGCTAACTGGATTGCCATCCTGTTATGCGCTTTGTTGTATTCGGTTTTTGATCGTATCATTAAGGCCAACGAATGGCCGCGGTCGTTTCTGTTTGCCTTTAGCGCCCTATTGTTTCTGCCTATTGCACTGTTTTATCATCCAGATGAAAAAGAAATGAACCGCACGCAATCTGAATCCACTGAACCCACTTCAACATGAGAACCGCCCATGCTCGGTGCTACCCTTGACGCTCCTCAGTACTTGCAACGCCTGCAAACAGAAATTGCCGACACGGATCAACCGGCCCTCCAGCGCTGGGCTGACTTGATCTATGAAGCCTGGGAACAGGGGCAGTTCGTCTTTATATTCGGCAATGGTGGCTCAGGCACCACGGCCAGCCATATGGCCGAAGATCTTGGGAAAAGCACGCTACCGGAAGCCGACCTGCAAGACAGCAGCAAGAAACGACTCAAGGTTTTGAGTCTGACCGATAACGCTGGCTGGATCATGGCCGTGGGCAATGACCTGGCCTACGACCAGATCTTTGTACAGCAACTAATGAACTACGGCAGTGCTGGCGACCTGGTGATCGCAATCAGTGGCTCAGGAAACAGCCCCAACGTACTCAATGCAGTCGAGTGGGCCAACGAACAGGGGCTGAAGACATTTGGCCTAACCGGTTACGACGGAGGCCAACTAAAAAACATGCAACAAGACGGGCTCCACGTGGCCCTTGATGACATGGGCATGGTCGAAAGCATCCACTTGGCCCTCTTTCATTGGGTATTGAACGACGTCTTTGCCCGCATTAATCAACAAGGGCGTTACGCTTCCTAAAGAGAACTCGCGCTAGATTGGTTGAAACCATGCATCTGGGCATTGAAATCGGTGGCACGAAATTGCAACTGGGAATCGGTCTGCCCACCCAGGCTACGCTTACGAAACTGGAACGCCTGGACATCGATGCCAATGCTGGGGCAGAGGGCTTTCTGAAACAGATCGCGGCAACCGCCCCGCCGTTGATTGAAGAATACAACGTCGAAAAAATTGGTATCGGGTTTGGAGGCCCCCTCGATGCCAGTCAGGGTATCGTCACCAAGAGCCACCAGGTCGAAGGCTGGGACAACTTTCCACTCGGGAAATGGTGCCAACAACAACTGGCTCGGCCTACTCTCCTGGGGAACGATTGTGATGTGGCAACCCTGGCAGAAGCAGCCCTGGGGGCCGGCAAAGACTGTCAGTCCGTGTTTTACGTAACGGTTGGCACCGGGGTCGGCGGCGGTTTTGTGGTCGGTGGCAAGTCACCTGCCGAGGGACGACCGGCTGCTGCAGAAATTGGCCATTTGCGACCAGGCCCAGAGGCCGAATCTGCGCAAGCAACGGTCGAATCGATCGCCAGTGGCTGGGGAATCGTGGCCGCTGCCAGAAAGCAGATCCAGGAAGCAGCTCCCGAAAACCTGGAACATATCGCGGATCTGCTCGCTCGCTGCCAGGACCAACCGGACCATCTAACAGGCCAACACGTGGCCAGCGCGGCAGAAGAAGGTAACTCGTTGGCCGCCAGTACTCTGGCTCATGCCATCCGTGTACTCGGCTGGGCAATTGCTCAGGTAATCACGCTTCAAGCTCCCGAGATGGTGGTTGTCGGTGGTGGTGTTTCCCTGATTGGAGAAGACAGGTTTTTCCACCCGTTACGTAAATTCGTCGATCAATACGTCTTTCCACCGCTGCGCGGCTCTTACCAAATTGCTCCCGCTGCCCTGGGTGAACTGGCTGTCGTCCATGGCGCGATTATTCGGGCCGCTCAATAGCACTGCCGCAAAGGAAAGGGCAGGGAGGCCAGTGCCAAATCAACCTTGGTCGGCCTGCTGCCGAAGCGCCTGGCAAACTTCCGGCAACGGATACTCCAGAATCGACAGATCCTGCCCAGCAATCTCATGCAAGCGCTGCCAGCCGCGGGTCAGCAATTCTTCCCGTTGCTGCACAAATCCTTCGTCCATTTTTCGTTTATCGAACTCACCTTCGACAACAACTGGCGTAAATCGTTCATCTACCACAAACTGAGCCAGGGCCGGATTACAGCCAATATGTCGTTCGGCACTGGTGTGCAGAATCTCGGGATCGAGCATTCCAACGACATACCTCAAGTAGAGATCACTTTCAATGATCTCCTCAACTTCATCGCCACACACATCACAGATATAGCCCTGGTCGCATTTTGCCATCTGCGATGTTTCCTTCACTTTCAGAAGTTCAAGGAGTTCGCCTACAGGCCTAAGACGTCGTTCATGGCATATAGTCCGGGATCCTTGCCAGCCAGATACTTTGCCGCCGCCAGGGCACCCAAGGCATAACAATCACGATTGGTGGCCCGAACGGTCAGCTCAATCGTTTCCCCTAGCATGCCAAAAACGATTGTATGTTCACCAGGGTTATCTCCTACCCGCAGCGCATGATAACCAATTTCAGTTTGAGATCGTGGCCCCAGAATTCCCTCTCGCCCATGCACGTGTTCGGTCTGTCCCATCCCCTCGGCAATAATCTGACCAAATTTAAGAGCCGTACCACTGGGAGAATCTTCCTTGTAGCGATGGTGCCGGTCAATCACCTCCGCATCGACACCAGTCGCGATACCGCCAAGCACCTTGGCCGCCACGTCGGTCAACTGCATTGTCAAGTTGACCGCCATGCTCATATTTGGCGCCCAGACTAGCGGGATTTTCTTCGCCGTATCCTGTAATAATTCTTGCTGTGCCTCATCCAGTCCCGTGGTTGCAACGACCAGTGGAATGGATTCGGTTGTGCACAACTCAACAACCCCAGCAAGTGCTGCCGGGACCGAAAAATCGATTACCACGTCTAGCGACGAGGTCAATTCTGCAGCCAGCGGAACACCCAGTGACTTGGTACCTGCCACCTGTCCCGCGTCTTCGCCTAGCCGAGGATGCTGCGCACTTTCCAGGGCAGCTGCTACCTCCAGTTGATCATCAGTGGCAGCCAACGCTACCAGTCGCTGTCCCATCCGCCCAGCGGCTCCATGAATCCCAATCGAAATCGTACTGCTCATCGTCTCTCCGTCATCAGCAAACATGAAACGTCCTGCACGGTGCCGTCACCAGAACCTATGGTTTAACGGACAAATCCAAATTTGACCACCGTACCAGCCTGCGGTTTTTCACGACCCTGTA
Source organism: uncultured Pirellulaceae bacterium (assembly GCA_964640885.1). Lineage (GTDB taxonomy): Bacteria > Planctomycetota > Planctomycetia > Pirellulales > Pirellulaceae > JAZADA01. The sequence continues at coordinate 17,586 of CAZXJC010000618.1, forward strand.
ATAGAGGAACCGGTCGTCAACACTTAGCTATAGAGTCGAATGGCCTTGATGATCTCTGGCAGATCATTGGGAACCGCCACGGCACGATTGGCGTGAGAAGCGCGTTTTACACCCCGCTGACCAAGAATCTGATGAAATTGCTCCTGGTCCGTCGTATGGTAAGCAACCGTGGCGGTCGGATCCTTCAACTGGTGACCAGTCAAAATACATACCACTCGGTCACTTGGAGCAATGACTCCCTGCTGCCTGAGCAGGCGTGCACCAGCAACACTGGCTGCGCTGGCCGGTTCGCAGCCAATTCCACCAGCTCCAACCTGTGCCTTAGCATCCATAATCTGTTGATCATCAACTCGGCAAACCACGCCGTCACAAGTCTCCAAAGCACGCAAGCACTTGTTTAAGTTAACCGGTCTATTAATCTCAATCGCACTAGCAATCGTCGATGCCTTGCGATTCTCAACATCCATTTGGGTGTAAAATTCGTCGACAATCTGCCGGTCGACATGCCCCCCATTCCACCGCAAGCCGCGCTCGCCATATAGCGTGGTGAGCGTATCGGCACCAGCAGCATTAACGATTGCCAGTCGGGGGGCTCGGTCAATTAAACCTAATTGCAGTAGTTCCGCAAAAGCCTTCCCAAAGGCACTCGAATTTCCCAGGTTTCCTCCAGGGACCACGATCCAATCAGGAACTTGCCAGCGCAAAGCCTCCAGGACCCGATACATGATCGTCTTTTGCCCTTCCAGCCTAAACGGATTGACACTATTGACCAGGTAGATACCTAGTTCACTACACACTTCCCGAACCCGCACCATCGCATCG
>CAZXJC010000619.1:0-3138 GCA_964640885.1 uncultured Pirellulaceae bacterium
TTCCAGGTTCCGTTGCCGCAGTAGAGTGTCGTAGAACGTGGTCAATAAGTTGGAAACTTATTCCTCTTGGATCCCGAGTCGTTGCTCAGCTTCCTTGTCGAACTCCTGGGTATACTTGGTGCGGTAATCTTGCCGCGCCCGCTGGCTCAGTTGCTCCAAGTACTTATTAAAGTCCGCTTGATTGGAGCCAGGTGGGGGGCGTTGCTTAGTACTGCCGGGAAGTTTGCGAAAATTCAATTCATGCTGTGTTAGTGAGTGTCCATCCATGAGTAATTGGATAGCCTGTTGGGCGACAAATTCGTAGAAGGCTTGCTGCTCTGTGGTCTTCTTTTTTGCCAGTTGTTGCCAGTAGGGACTAGCGAGCAAGGCGGCAATGTCACAGATCTCGACAGTGTCTGGGCCAGACTTGCCTGCATTACGAGCTACGCTGTGGGCAAAATCGCGGGCCTGGGTCGTAATCGTTTCCTGGTTTATTTCGGGAGATTTTTTCGTGGACCTGTTGTTGCCGACAACAGGAACAGAGTTCTTGTTTTTAGCTGGAAGTTCTTTTGCCGGTTTCTTGGTGTAGAAGTAGACCAGTGTGCCAGCGGCCACTAACAGCAGAGCGATGACGGCAAACAGGACCTTGCTCTCATTGTTTTTGCCTCGTCTGCTAGTTCGACGACTTGTCGTCGACGGCGGTCCAACTGGTCCTTGCTCGGTGCTGATCTGGGGTGCCGCATGAGAATCAGCAATGATTTGCGCAGTGGGAACTGGGGGTGGAGTCGGTGCCGTTTTATCTCGCAGCGGGGTCGCTACTGGAAGGTCTCCACCTGCGACTTGGGCAGGTTTCTTTTGCAGGTGAGCTTTGAGCTTGCGATCGTAAATGGACTTCTGTTCCGCATTTAACAGGCAGACGCGGGCAGCTGAGACCTCGTTGAGTAGTTTTTGAGCCAGGGCGGCATCTTCGCCATTGGACAATTCTTGCAAGTAGGCCATCAAGCGATTGGCGGCAGCATCAATCGCACTACGGTGCTCTTCAAAAAGTTCTACGCCCAAGAGCCGATAATGATGCGCGGGCTGATCCTTAGGAGGAATCCCTAGCCATTCATAGTAGGGATCAAAATCGGGCATGGTATCTGTGCCGCTGGAGTCAGTGTAAGAAGCGGGAGAGCATCTGAACGATCGCTCTCTGAAACGCGGTCATTTCATTGTAGAGCAAAATGAGTTGGGCTCAAACCGTAGAGTGGTGAAGCTGCGTTAGTCGAAATTCTTGAAGAAATCGTTGAGGTCCGCATCGACCGATTCTGCTGATTCCTCGGCTTGCGGAGTAGTTGGCTTTTCTTCTTCATCACTGTCGATTGTACCAGCCAGGGCAGCCAGGAAGTCTTCACCAGTATCGTCAGTTGCCACGTCCTGATCGGTGTCAGCAAGTGTGGGCACGGTCTCGGTCGCCACCGGAATGGCTTCCACGATGATTTCTTCATCGTCGTCGCTGGCTACGACTGGTTCCACGAGGATGTTTGGCGCTTCCTCGAAGTCGACCAGGTCGGCTAGGGCATTCTTGACGTCTTCCACCGCTTCCTCGGCAAAACCCCGGCAGATTCGATTTTCCCAACGACTCAGTTCGTCATCAGAGAGGCCAGATGTTCTTTCCAGAACGAGCGTGGTTGCCTGTTCCGTACCGGTGACCGCGGCGGCAACTTCCAGTCGGCCATTTTGGGTATAAGTGAAACGAACATTGACCGGCGTGCCTGCTGGGAGGCCGGCCGGTAAGTCCTTGACCAGGCAGCGTCCGATTGGCGTGGAGTTCTTGCCGCTCGCGTCTCCCCCTTCGATCACGTCGACAGACACCTGCTTTTGATTGTCTTCACGGGTCGTGAAACGGGCTGAACCTGTCGCTGGTAAGGGCGTGTTTCGATCCAGTAAGACCTTTCGTCGACTCATGCCCGTGGCACGCTCCATTCCCAGCACGCCAAGATCATGTGAGTTGACGTTCGTCACCTGGATTTGTGGGTGTTCTCCGTCCGGGTCGTCGAGCAGGATTCTGGCGTAGATGGCGGCTCCGTGGGCCACGCATTCATCTGGATCAAGAGAACGATCGACAGGACTGCTGGTCTGTTCTGCTAACATCTCCTGGATCATCGGCATGCGGCTTGCTCCCCCGACAAGTAGTACGCGGGGCAAATCTTGCCAGCTTGACTTGGCTCGATCGAGGAGTTTTTGAGTTGTAAACAGTGTTCGTTGCACGAGGTCTTCAGTCATCGACTCGAATTGACTGCGCGTCAACTCTACTCGTAGCCGGAGTCCGTTGTGATTGACACTTAGGCTGACACTGTCGCGCTGCGACAGGGAACGTTTGGCGTCCTCGGCATCGTCCATCAGTGATTGCATGGTTGCCGCATCTTCTCGTGGATCGATGCCATGCTCTTTCTGGAATTGTTCAGCCGCGAAGTCGATGATACGTCGATCCCAGTCAATACCGCCTAGGAACACATCGCCTGCGGTTGCAATTGCCGTGTATTGATAGCCATCGATATCAAGTAGGGTGACATCAAAGGTGCCGCCACCCAGATCGTAAATCAGGATACGTTCTTTGTGTTTCGTTCCGCCACGGTCAGAGAGAAAACCTTGTTGCACGCCGTAAGCAATTGCTGCTGCGGTCGGTTCATTGATAATGTCGATCACTTCCAGTCCTGCTAACTGCCCAGCATCCTGAGTTGATTTGCGTCGTGGCTCGTTAAAGAATGCGGGCACAGTGACGACAGCTTTTGTGACGGTTTCAAGTTTTAGTTCGGCGTCTTCCTTTAGTTTCTTGAGGATCAGCGCCTGGATAACTTCTGGGGGTAACTGTTCATCACGAATCGACTGATGGAAGAAATCCTTGCCCACTTCACGCTTCGCGTAGCGAACGACATTTTCTGGTTCTGTAGCTGCAACCTTTAGCGCCTCTTTGCCGACAATTGGCCGCTCACGGTCGAAAAACACGACACTGGGTGTTGTCAGGTCACCTTCACTATTGCGAATTGTCTCTGGCTTGTTCGTGGCGCCGAGGCATGCCACGACTGAGAAGGTGGTTCCCAGATCGATTCCCACGGCTGGTGTTTTTTTGTTCATGAAAATCTAGTCACTGATCAGAGGCGTATCGATGTGGGGGGT
>CAZXJC010000620.1:0-7074 GCA_964640885.1 uncultured Pirellulaceae bacterium
TGACGATTTCGCTTCAGTCACAGTTCTCAAGTGCTTCGCTCGACACCCGGATTCGTATCTTTGATGCAGCCGGTAGCGAACGCCAGGTGAATGCTGATCCGGGTAACGACCTGGACTTTACGTACACCTCAACGGATCCCGGTCTCAACACCTTTTACGTGGGTGTAAGTGCCCTGGATAATATCAATTACGACTCCCAGGTTTCAGGTAGTGGTACCAACGGTGATGTGGGTCCCTACAAGATCGAGTTGTCGTTTGGTGCTATCGGAACCACCGACTTTACGACCTTTGAAAAGTCGGGTGATCAGAATCATTTCCGTGACCAGGGGCAGATCCTGATTCATGCTAATACGGTCTCCAACTCGCAGAACTTTGGTATCCTGGTTGACCAGGAAAAACGCTACGGGCCCATCGATGGCGATTCGTCCCACCCGGGCGGTGTCCGTCACCTGGACGAGTTGAATGACGAAAATCTCGTCACTGGTGTGGTGGTTGCCAACAACCTGCTGTATCGCAACGAGCAGGGTGGTATCCACATCAGTGGTGCCTTAGCCACAGCCACGCAGCCCAAGGCACCGGTGCCGTTTGCTCGTGTCGTGAACAATACCGTTTACGGATTAGTCACTGATGATGATCTAAACGCCGTTGACGACAATTGTCCCGTGAGAACGGACGTGGGTATCCAAGTAAGCGACAATGCCAGCCCCACCTTGTTGAACAACCTGGTGGCCGGTTTGGGGGCGGCCATCCTAGTCGATGGTACATCGAGTACGACCATCGTGGGCGGTTCCCTGTACCAGATCAACTGCGACGACTTGCAGGGAAGCAATGAAGATTTCCCAATTCACTTAACGGCTACCGACCCACTCTTCATTAACTCTGATCCTGGTGTCAACAATTTCTACTTGGCGCCGAGTAGTCCGGATGCACCGAACCAGGCGATTGACAGTTCAATTGGATCATTGCAGGAACGTTTTGAGTTTAACCTGGTAAAGGCACCGCTCGATATCGCACCGTCGCCGATTTTGGCGCCATTGACGGATGTTGCTGGCCAGGACCGTCATGATGACCCGAACACGGAGTCACCAGGTGGTTTAGGCAGCGTGAACTTTGTGGATCGTGGTGCCATGGAGCGTGTCGATACCTCGGGACCAGTCGTGGTGATGACGAATCCAACTGATAACGATGCGGATGGCCAAGATCAGAACAGCGGTAACACAGTGATCAACCTGGCGGCCGATGCCGTGGTCCCCTATTTCGATATTAGACTCAATGATGGTGAGCAACTGGCAGCTGCCAACGAAGGTATTGGGGTTGAAGATACCTCGGTCACGACGGCCCAGGTGATTGTCCGTCGTAATGGTCAGTTGCTGGAAGATAACGTCGATTACTCGTTCAGCTATAACGGTAACAACGACACGATTCGTCTGACCCCGCTGGCTGGAATCTGGCCGCAAGACAGCATTTATACAATCAATTTCATCAATCGGGATCAGTGGTCACTGGTCGCACCCCACTGGGATGCGGTTACTGACGGTGATCAATTCAACGTTACGGACCTGGCAGGGAACGAGACGACGTTTGAATTCGAATATGGCTACGTTATTAACGTGCCGCAAACATTGCAGATCCATGTTGATGAAGCTGGCGCCGGTGCCGGTGGTATCGAAGATGGCGAATACTTCACGGTCCGCAATGGAACCGATCCAGAAGTCGTCTTCGAGTTTGATAGCGATGGACAGTCGAATCATCCTGGCGGAATCAATAATATCTTGATTTCATTTAGCCCAGGTGTTGATACGCAGGATGACATCGCGCAACTGATCGTTAACAAGCTGGCCGACACCAGCAGTGGTTATGACCTGGGACTGTCACCGGTCAATCTCGGCGAAGGCCGCGTTCACCTGGGCAGCTTGCAGACACACCAGTTGACGTTGAATTCACTCCACCTGGTCCAGTCTGGCCAGGCGGGTGGAGTTGCCGAAGGTGGTCATTTCTCGGTTGACGATGGAAATCAACTGGTGACGTTTGAATTTGATTCCGACACTCCGGGCGATGTGACTGTTGGCAACGTTCCCATTACATTCACCCAGGCAGATACGAATGAAGATATCGCGGATTCGATTGTGAATGAACTGATCGCAAGTGACCTGGGACTCCAACCGGTTCACCTGAGTGAGGGCAGGATCTTTGTCGGTGGCGGAATTAACCACCAGTTGACGACCGATTCGCTGGACACTCGTTTGACCAGTGCGGGTCAACCAGGAGTACGGCCGGAGCTGAGTCTGCAAATTCCAACCGTAGCCGGAGTTCCAACCGGACTCGAAGATGCCGAAACTTTCAGTATTACAGTTGGCGGCGGCGCGGCAGTTGTTTTTGAACTCAATAATACCGACGTTGACTCAAGTGCCGACCTGCAAAATGTCCGCATCGATTTCAATAACTCCACTAGTGTGACTCAGCTGGCGAACCAGATCGTGCTGGCAATCAAGAGCGCTGGATTGAATTTGGATCCGGTGCATGAGACGGGTTCATCAATTATCCGAATTGATAACTCGACAACCGCACATACGTTGAATGCGAGTAATACGCACCTTGTCAAACTCGGTGAAGCGGGTGTGCCGGCAGCCGTTCCCATTAATCTTACCGAACACTTCCAGGCACTGACGAGCCTGGATTTTGATGATCGACAAATCGCCGTAGCGATGCTCGCTGCGGTAGAACGAGATACGATCTTAACTGGCGTTGAAGCCTGGGCTGGCGGAGGCGCTGTTGTGACCCTCGCCGGTGTTGAAGATGTCACGAGCATTAGTCGCCTGATTGCTCCAGAATCCTCGGACGTGCGAGTGAACCAAAATTGGACAGTTGCTTTCGATGTCGAAGATCCAAATTACATTACCGAGATCGAAGATCGAGCTGCCAATCCACTCAAGGCAAACCAGTTGTCGGGTGAAACAAAGTTCACCATCACGCTCGGTTCGGTCAACCTTGATTACGGTGATGCGGCCGATGGACTGGGACAACCTCCGCAGAATTCGTATCCGGTGCTGAGTGACAGTGATGCGGCGATTCACATGGTTCCGGATGATCCCAGTCAGACGCTCTGGCTCGGTGAACGATTGGACCGTGACCAGGAAGGCCAGTCGCTAATCTTTGAAGTTACCGGCGACGCGCCCACGATGGTTGACGGCGAACAGTTTGTTGTTACGAAGGGTACTCGCAGCGAAATATTTGAATTTGAGACGGCCGGTAATGGTGTCAGCCCGGATGCGACGGCCATCAGTGTGGCCATTGGCCAAACGGCAGCTGAGATTGCACAAACAGTGGCCACCGCGATTAATGATGCGAACTTGGGCATGTTTGTCCAGCCGGTTGAAGGGGGCAAGTTGTTGCTCGGCGCCAACTACGAGGTCAGTATTGCTGGAGCACCGAATAACCTTTCCATCACGAACGTGGCCAGCGCTGGCGACGATCTAGACGGCAACGGCTACACGGTGACTACCTCGGGCAGTGGTGTAACGGTCAGCAGTGCCAGCACGCCAAGTACATTGAGTGTCGTGCATGAGACCAGTAGTGTCACCGATGGTGATACGGTTACGGTTTCCAATGGACTGGTCACGGCCACATTTGAATTTGATGATTCCTCGACGACTGGTGGTGTGACGTTCGGTAACTTCGCAGTTCCCTTCGCAACTACTGATACCAACGAGGCGGTGGCAACCGCCCTCATGAGTGCCATGAACCAGGCAACCGTGGAAGCCGACCTGGTACTGAACTTGAATCCATTGCAAACCGGTGCTGATATTGAACTCTCCGGTGACGATGAAGATGGGGTAGCGAATCCGGATGACCCGACAGGAAATCCGATTGGATTCCTTAGTCCTTACGTTAAACGAGACATCGTCGTAACTGCATCGGCTGATGGTTTACTGGATGCCTGGATTGACTTTAACCGGGACGGTGACTGGGATGATGTGGCTGAACAGATCTTTGCCAGCCAGCAGTTGGAGGCTGGAGCCAATACCCTGACAATCACCACGCCATTCTCGCCGGACTTCATCGTGGGTGACTCCTTCGCCCGCTTCCGTATCAGTTCGTCGGGTGGTTTGCGACCGACCGGACTGGCAGCCGATGGTGAGACGGAAGACTACAAGGTCGAGCTGGTACCGGGGACACCTCCAGTGCCGATCGCAGATCCAACGACGACCATGGTGGCCCTGTTTACGACGACCGAAGACCAGGCCTTGCCGAATCCGTCACCTGGACCGAGCCTGCTGGACAATGACACGGATGCTGATCTTGATGATTTCCGCATTCTCGATCCGGATGATCCGACTAACACGGTTGGCACGTTCACGATCACGACAGCCAACGGGGCGACCGTCACACTTGATAGGGCGTTCAAGTCCCAGGCAACAGGTGGCCTCTTTACCTACGATGCAATCAACGCTCCCGCCGTTCAGTCGCTGGCTGATCCAACGACCACCACGACAGGCGCGCCGACAAGCCTCGAAGATACCTTCACCTATGACCTGATCGAGGCCCTTCCGTACGAGTTTATTTCCCAGACATCAGGGGTCGTTACGATCACGGTGACGGGTGTTAATGATACGCCGGTAGCCAATGTGGCAACTGCCGCAGCAGTCGAAGATGGACCGGTGGTTCAAGGCAGCTTTAACGGGGACGACATCGATGCGGATGATTCCATCGATACCCTGATTTACACCATTACTGCTAATGTCCCGACAGGGCAAGGGACGGTTGTTAACAACGGTGACGGCACCTTCGCTTTTAACCCGGGGAGCGGCTTCCAAGAGTTGGCCCAAGACGAAGATCTGGACGTTAACTTTAGCTATACCGCCAAGGATCAGTATAATGCGACCAGTCCCGCGGGAACTGGAACCATTACGGTCACCGGTGTGAATGACGATCCCTTTGGTGTGAACGACACCATCCTGGTTGATCAGGATGCAACTCTCGACTCGGCCAATGACACGAGTGTCAATGGCCTGTTCGATAATGATATCGACGTTGATACCTTGGATGTCTTGAGCTTGAAATTGCTCAACGGTGGTACGCAGTTCAGTATCACGACCCAAAAGGGTGCCCAGTTGACGGTCGGCTCCGATGGCGAATTCACCTATGATCCGACCGATTCGGCCGTCTTGAAGGCCATGATTGAAAACCAGTGGGCCGAAGATATCTTCACCTACGTGGTAGAAGATCCCCATGGAGCCTCTTCGGCGGCTACCGTGACGATCGTGGTCAGTGGTGTCAATAACCCACCAGAACCTCAAGATGATTCGTACCAGACGGATCAGGATGAAGTCTTGACGGCGCCGCTGGGTAATATTCCAGGCTTGCTTGCCAATGACAGCGATCCTGACCTGGGTGACAGCATCACGCCTTCGAAGCTGCAGGGAACTGCCTTTGCGATTGGCGCCACGTCGATTACAGGCCTTAGCGCCCGCGGTGCCGAAGTTACCCTTACCCTGACCGGGGACCTTACCTACGATCCGACCGTTTCTACGGCAACCGACCTGATCGCCCTGGTAGGCGGTCAAAACTTGACCGACACCTTTACCTACTCGGTGGTTGATGAAGATGGAGTGGAAGCATCGGCAACCGCGTCCGTGCAGGTGATCGGTGTGAACAAGGGACCGACAACGGTCGATGATTTCATCGCGGTTGGTGTCAATGAAGATACCGTGCATGTCGTTGCCGAGCCTGGTGTGCTCGACAACGATTCGGATCCCGAAAACGATCCATTCGGTGTCACAGGAGTGAACGGTGTTGCCCAGCTAACGGGGACGACAACCCAGGGTGCCGCAGTGACACTCACCGCGGGTGGTGGCATCACTTACAACCCGACGAATGCCACGGCCTTACAGGCTTTGGCTGATGGTGCCAGTATCGTCGATACCTTTACCTACACGGCTACAGATAGTACCGGTGGTTCTAGCGACGCGACGGTCCACATTACTGTTGGCGGTCTGAACGATTTGCCAGTTCCGCAAAATGATTCCGTCGAGGTTCCTCTGAACCCGGTTACTACGGGGATTTCAATCCTTGCTAACGACGTTGATGTGGACAGTCTCATGACCATGGTTTGCCTGATCGCCGGGCCGAACGACGGCACGTTGGCGGCGACCGGGACCTCGGATGCGGGATGTGATGGATTTGGTGGAACGCTGCTGACCGTCACCGGAAATAACGTTGACTACACACCGGATGCGAATTTCGCCGATACCGATCAGTTTACTTATCGTGTGAAAGACGATTTCGGCTGGTCGACCAGTACGGCTACGGTCGTGATCCTGGTCAACGATCCACCGACAGCCGTCGATGATCCGGTACAAGATCCCGCCCTCAGTGGGACGGAAACGATCGAAGTCTATCAGAACACCGCCAACGTCATCGATGTTTTGAGCAACGACAGTGATCCCGATGGTGACGACCTGGTGCTCTCGTCGGTCACCATAACGACACCGCCCAGCAACGGAACAGCGATCGTTCAAAGCGTGACCGGTGCGGTACTCTACACGCCGCTCAATACCGTCATGCCGCCAGCGACTGATACGTTCTCTTACCAGGTTCAGGATGAAGATGGTGCTTGGTCAAATATTGCCGTAGTCAACCTGGCAATCCTGACAGATCCGACGCCCTGGCAGAACAAGCCAGTCAACGAAGATGTTGATGATAGTGGGGAAATTACGCCCCTCGATGCTCTTATCAATATCAACGTGATTAACGATGGTACCTACAATCCAACCGGTCTCTTGCCAACGACCGATCCGAATGATGTGCCACCCCCGTACTACGATGTAACCGGGGATGGATTCCTGACGGCCGCGGATGCCTTAGGTGTCATCAACTGGCTTAACGATAATCTCAGCAGTGCCAATCCTGAAGATGAAGCCGAGGGTGAAGGGGAGTCGGCAGCAGCTGTCGCACGTCAGGCAGCCGTGAATGGTTCCTGGCTCGGTAGCTTTGGCCAGGGCATGGTGGATCGTAACCAGCGCAGTAGTTCGACCGCTGATGACAATAGTGCCGCAAGTCCGGCCACGACATTCG
>CAZXJC010000621.1:0-9221 GCA_964640885.1 uncultured Pirellulaceae bacterium
AGCACTGTCTTCGGCGAAGGTAAAGAGATCGTTTTAAGCCGTGGGTGCCGACTAGACATATATGTCGCCAGCCAGAACAGTCACGTTACAATCATCTTGGCCATCATAGCCGGAAGAGAAAGTACCATAGAAAATCGTATAGCTGAACGTATCGACGCCATTAAAATTGGCAGCTGGCGTATAGAGAACATGAGTTCCGTTGGGTCCAATGATGACCAGTCCGTTCTGGGTCGTTCCGCTCACAGCAATAATTTCCAGTTGTTCGCCAACATCCGGAGCAAACGAATCGTTTTGCAGGAGATCCAAGAAGACGTTTTCACTGTTAGCATCGACGGTCACCAGGTCCCCGGTGGCAGTTGGATCATCCCCCTGTGGATGAACCTGTACGACTGCCGTCCCTTGCAGGCTGCCCGTCGAATCACTGGCAGTGTAAGTAATTGACTCTACGCCGAAATAGTCCGCTGCCGGTGAATAAATCAGGGTTTTACCATCACTGGCGATACTGACGGTACCATTTTCATCCGGCGTCCCGACACTAGTAATCGTCAGGGCTCCACCGCCGGAACTCGCCGTATCGTTGAGCAGCACATCAAGGGTTACATCTTGACTGTCTTCGTCGAAATTAAAGAGATCATTTTCAACCGTGAAGCCCACATTGACCGTTAATGATTTACTCTGGTAAGCAATATTTGCCGTGCTGACAGGATCATCGGAACCGTAAAGTAGCGTGTCATGTTGAGGAAGAACATCTGCTGGATTGGAGGAAAACAGTTCCGTACCAGCCAGGTTGGCTCGCACCGGAACGCTGAACAACACTTTCTCATCGCCATCGCCTACCGACAGACCACTCATCGCTCCCACTTCATCAACCAGCCCGGCTTGAGACAGATCACCAGAGATGGCATTCTGATAGAGATCTCCAAAGGTAATTGCCCCAGTAATACTAACCAGCTCATTTTCGATCACTGCATCAAGATACCCGGCGGCAACTCCTTGCGGAGTTTCACGCAGATCCTGGACGTATCCCCGCAATGTAAAGTCATCGCCAACAGTAACCTCCGTCAGCACTTCACCTAAGCTGTCGATGGCATCCAGGCGGAAATTGACCAGCACTTCACCAGTTACTTCTACCGTCATGGTTTGAAGCTTCGTGTTACCAGCAGCATCGGTTGCCGTTACGGTCACTTGCTGGCTCCCCAATTGAGCTGCCACCGGTGTCCAGGCAATCACGCCAGTCGTCGCGTTGATTGTCATCCCGGTCGGCAAATCATTGATTGAATAGCTAAAACCAGCGTCTGCCTCCTCGGGATTCTGCACGTCGTAGACTAGTGCCTGACCAATCACCGCAGCAGTCGGTGGAGTCGACGAAAAATCTTCAACCGCCGTATCGATGCTGATCGACAGGGCAGTCGAGGCCGTACTCTCCAGCAAACCAAGTGCCTGGGTTGCCGTAATGTCAACACTCCCATCAGACAAAACCTGGCTACCGCTGGTCGTGACAAGCGCCTCGCCACCGACCACGACCGCTTGCCCTATTTCCTCCAGGCCCGCAAATACTTTTACGAGATTTCCGTCTTGAACTCCGCTCACACGAAACTGCAAGGACTCGACCACCGAACTGTTGTTCTTACTGGTGATATTATCCGCATTACTACTTCCCGTGTCAGTGATAGCCAGCAAATCAATGGTAGTCGGAGCCGCGGGGGCCGTCCCGCTACCAAAATCAAGATCCGTTGTTTCCCCACCGATTAGCACAGTAGTGGCTTGACTCGGATCAACTGGACTGGTTTGCGTCTTGCCAATGGGTACCTGCTGGCGAATCACATGCTGGCCAGCCGGCAAGCGGAACTGGTAGCTGCCATCTAACCCAGTCGTGACAGAGGCTTCACCCAGGCCCAGGGTACCATTGGTATCCGCATCGACAAAAACAACGGCTCCCGAAACTGCTGCCTCTCCTGACTCTCGAACTCCATCTCCATCGGTATCATCAAAGACCACGCCACTGACCGTTCCATCTCCTCCCGCCGATTCGATCACGACCAATTTATTCTCGCCATCCACTGGCAGACTGTCGTAGAGAGAACTGGAAATTCCATCCGCATCGATCGTTGGTACCGCTGCGATTGCCTCCACCGGCTGCATATCGAGGACGACCGCAAATACCGTGAAACCACCATTCTGATTATCCAGATTCGAACTGTTGTCGGAAAGATTCACGAACCACTGGCTGGTAGCACTATTCGGATCACCACCGAACTTTGCCATAGCAACCGTTCCCAGCGTATTGGAAACCCCAAACTCGTTCACGATCGCTGGATCCGTGGGAACCGAACTGAACTGACTTAAACTGGAAAAGGTCTCATTGGAAGTCAGGAAGCCACCACCCTGAATCACAAAATTAGGAACAGACCGATGGATAAACGAATCGTCGTAATCTCCGTCGTTCACGTAATCCAGGAAATTCGCTACCGTGTTGGGCGCGTCATCACCGAGCATTTCCATTAAAATCGTGCCCTGGTTAGTTTGCAGTGAAACAACCGGATGCGAACTGTAGCTGATGACGATGTCATCTCCATCGTGGATCTGGTAGTTCTCGTAGGAGTCAACCTGAAATCCATTGACGAACATTCGAATCGCATGCTGATCGTCAGCTACGTTGCCCATGATTTCCGTGGCACTAAAAACTGCGTCAGGATTGTTTCCCGCAGTCCCCGCATTCGTGCGCCAAACCTCAAAGAAATCTCCCACCGTCAAAAAAGAGGTCGGGTTCCCAAGCGTTTCCGTACCATGAAGATGCAGTTCATTGTCTGCTTCATGGGTATGGGCAAAATCAATAATCCCCGTTGCGTCAACACCCACGTCAGCAGGAATCGCAACCGACTGCCCCTCAATCACAATCTGCAAGTCAGCATGAATATGATCCTCCAAGGAATGGTCCGGCACATGGTTGTGAACTCCGCCGTGCAACATCCTGCGTGCTTCCAGGGACTCCAGGCGCAAGGTACTTAGAAATGACCTTCTTGAGTCCTGGCGGTGCTTACGTTTTCGCCGAGCAGAACGTGTCGTCAAACGGTGTAATCGATCAATTACGGGAATTCTCATCAGGAATCATCTACCTTCGTGGATGCAAGAAATTAGTGCCTGGACGTACCTATCATCATGTTCGTCATCCCCTATCACCCAGATTAAACGTAGACCCCTAATCTTGCACGAAAATTGCGCAGTTTTTCTGGACTCCGCGTTCAAATCAGAGACCGTGACCCCTACGACTGCTATGATCCAGAAAAGGCTTACTAGCTAGCACTTTACAGCAGCTCAGGGACCTTGAAACTTGGCTTCCGGAGAGGGTCCGGAGCCTTCGTGGTAAGCCGACCGGAAGGTAATCAGGGAGAACTCCGGCCAGAAGCGGTCAAGCGCGATATCCTTCGTGGCATTCAGCACAAGCTTTACTGATTTCACCAGCCGCTTTGCGAGCCGCTTCATCATTGTTGAGCTTAACCGCATCGACAATTTCCAGGGCTGCTTTTTTCATCCGTTGAGCATACCCGGCATAGTCTTCATCGTCCGCATCTTCCATTCCCTCTTTGAGCAAGATTTCGCTTAGGACAGCGACGATCTGTGCTTGGTGCAACAGCTCTTCAACGTTGCCAGTAAATTCTGTTTTACTGGCGGTAAAAGGCTGAAGCTTGGTTTGATGCGACCATTCCAATCGTTTCATTAGTGGCGACCGGTCAATGACTTTGTCCCAGGGTGCTGGCGGAGCACTTGCCTCGGTCACCAGACCGCTACCACTGAGTAAGTCTTGCAGTTCTAACTTTCGGGCCTTGGCATCGTTATAAGCCTGCGTGCTACCGACCTTGCAATTAGCCGCGGTCCTGGCAAACAAGTCACGTGCTTTTTGAGAGTCTTTTTTCCAGCGCACGTCCTGATCGTACTCATTGATTATTCCAAACAAGGCTGCCATCATCGAAAAATGACCTCTTGCTTTTTGGTAACCACGACCAGCAAATGCCGATGGCTGATTGACGTCCATATCGATCTTTAATTTCAAACTCTTCACTTCATCTTCAATCGTCTCAGGTGAGATCATGGCACTCCAAGCAAACGTCTTGCTGGCACCAGGAGCCGAACTGTTGTCCGTGGCTGAGCTGCCACCATTCTTGCTGGCCACAACTCCACTGCTAATCGTGCGTACCCCTTTGAGTTTGTCAAAGGCGTTATCGAAGAAAGGAGAATCTGGATTACTGGCACTAGCTTGAGGAAGCTTCGCCCGTTTAACTTTCTCGACACGTCGCTGCGCATCAAGCATCAATCCACAAAACAGGACCAGTATGATGCTTATGGCCAATCGTCTCTTGGTGAAAACCACCATTAATCTGATTCCTCCTCAGCCAATACGGTGCTCATTAATAGCAATTGTTCATTATTCGACAAAAGGAAACCTTGGACAAGCGGTAAATGGAAAATCACCCTCATCCCGGTTGCCTCACCAGCAAAACGACTCCTCTCTGGGAGACTGAAAAAGGTATAATAGCTCCTATGAATCAGGCTGGCAAAGAAGATCAGAGCAATCGTCGCGATTTCATCAGTGGCCGAGCCACGGTGCGCGCATTGGGCCAGTTAGCGGATGCGGCTCTCGGCGATCCTTCCTCTCCAGGCCAGGAAAACCCGTCTTCCCTGGCAGCCAAACCTGGTTCTTACCTGACGCAGTTGAGTCGACGAGCAATGGCCTGCGAGTTCGAGATACTGTGGGATCAACAACGCTATGGCTCATCAACCGATACCGGGCTGGCAGCCCTGGACCTGGTAGATCACCTGGAATCCCAATTATCCATTTATCGTGCCGACAGCGAAGTAAGCCAGGTGAATCAACAGGCCCACCAGCAACCCGCCAAGGTTAGCAAGACCCTTTAAGAGCTGCTGCAAGATTGCAAAACATTACACGAACAAACCGAGGGCTGTTTTGACATCACTTCCAGTCCGCTCTCCAAGCTATGGGGATTTCATCGACGGCAAGGCGAACTGCCCGGAAGCGAAGCCATTGAACTGGCTCTCCAGGCCGTTGGCAGTCAATGGCTCATTCTTGATTCCCGCGAGCAAACAGTCCAATTCCAGAAACCCGCCCTCGAAATCAACCTCGGGAGTATTGGCAAAGGATATGCACTGGATCGTTGCAGCCTTCTGCTAGAAGAGGCCGACATCAAGGATTACATCATGCATGGAGGAATGAGCAGCATTATCGCGAGGGGTTCACGACAGCTTGTAGAGAACGAGCAACCGGGCTGGCATGTTGCTCTCCGCCATCCGATGAAACCAGAAAAACGGCTCGCAGAAATTCGACTGCACAATCGTGCCCTGGGTACCTCGGGCAGCGCCAATCAGTTCTTCTATCACCAAGGCAAACGTTATGGACATGTGATTGACCCTCGCACCGGTCACTCTGCCGACGAAGTTTTGTCGGTAACGGTTTTAGCTCCCACTGCTGCACAAGCCGATGCACTGGCAACTGCGTTTTTCGTGATGGGCAAGGAAGCGGCTTTTGCCTATTGCGAACAACATTCAGACGTGGCAACACTCTTCGTCCTCCCCGGCAGGCTCCAGGGCTCGATTCAAATTCAAACCTGGGGGCTTACCGAAAACGATTGGTGGCCCGCTGAGCAAGACCCGACCGACACCTAATCGAACCGCTGCCAGCGAGAACCTGCCAGCACAGGCTACAAAGCCCTGATTTCTCGTGGAAACGGACGCCAAAGTGTCCGTCGTGGGAAAATCACCCCGATTTCACCAACGGTCTCTCTCTCGTCAAGAAATCGATCTCCAGTTGTTTCAGAGTTTTCGCTACACTTCCCACCCACGCCTGACAAGATTAGTTGTTTTTTCAGGATAGAAACGTCCTTTTCAACGCCCTCTGACTCAGGGAGTTCTGCAGATGTATTGGCTCAAGTCCAGCTCATTGATCAGATCTTCGTTGCTAGTTGTCGGAATCATGCTCATTCCGATCCAGGTGTCCTGGAGTCAGGAAATTCATACCAGCGATTTGATTCAACGGCTGAATTGGATCCGTTTTGAGCTGGTGCAGGGGCGCATTATCACGCGTGATACTCGCCAGGGGCAAAGTCGCAGCGCTACGGTGACCAACGAAAAGAAAAAGATTCGTGAAGAAGTTACTCTTAAGATCGTCGGGGGCACACCCTTATTTCAGTATCAATACCAGGATTCTGATCAAAGGATTCAGATTGAACTGATCAACAACCATCGCCTGGTAATTAAACGAAATCCAACCGCAACCGCTGACTGGCCCAGTGTAGAAATTCAGCAGCCAGAACGGGGACCGTTGCAAATGATCGTTTTCCAGTGTGCTTCTTCCTAGACCTACACTGCCAAACACCTGTGGCAACTGATGCTCTCTCATCCGGATCCGTGCCGGAAACATCTTTACCCACTACTGGAACTACTACGTTCCGACTGGCAACTTGAACAATGGTCCGAACAGGTGGAAACCAGTCTGATTCGAATGGCCAGTTATCACACGCATCCTGAATACGATCAGTTGCAACGATTGATTGAGCAACTAGCCGACCCCGCCTTCCGGATTCGCCAGTCTGCTGACCGGCAATTACGGGCCATGGGGCAACCGGTTATCAGCTACCTCAATCAACTCAACACCGAGAACATGACTACTGAACAACGCTTACGGATCAGGCGAATTTGCCAATCCTTAACCACGCGTACCGGAGATACGCCGGAAGCGGTCACTGCCTGGTTACTAAGCAGCCCACGGATTTGGTTTATCTTGATGAACCGTCCCGAGAATGATGTGCGTGAAATCGCTCATCAACAACTCTCGCGACTCGTGCAGAAAAAACTGATCTTCACCCCTAAGGCCAGTCTCCAAGAGCGCCAACTCCAGTTAGGACGGATCGAGGGAACCATTTTCCGCCGCTAAGACAACGCAGCAAACAGCCAGCTAGTCACACCACCAGCCATAGCGATCAAGCAGCTCAGGTACAGCATCCTTGCGAGCGGCTTTCATGAGTCCGTAAGTAGCAGGCTTAATGGCCGACGGTTTGGCCAACGGCCGGGCGTCAACGGTCACTCCACCACTCACACCGGCGATAATCTGCTTGCCACCCAAGACACGATGATTGATAACGCTTTGCACCTCCGTCGGTGCCACCGAATGACGGAGACGAAATTTTTTCGTGTCCCGAAAATGGGTAGCCGACCAGTTGACTCGTGCCCCCAGGTCTTCGTGCCGCACTAGTGCAGTGAGCAGTGCCAGGTCAAAGATATTTTGCAGTTCCGCGTAAACCGGATATTTGACCGCTAAATCCTTGAAATGTCGGGTAAACGACTGAGCAAACTGCTGAGTCCGCAGGTCCGCTTTGCCGGTTTGTAGACGCTCACCCTGTTGGGTCAGTAGCTCATTTTCACTGAGCACCTTAACTCCGGGTCCCTGCAGCTGAAACGCATTTCGCTCGGCAGTCGTTTCTACCGACTCATAATTGAGAGTAAACCACCAGCGCAACAGGCTCATTGACTTCGCGGGATCAGAAACGCTTGCCAAATAACTACTGACACCTGGGGTCCCTGGCTCCAGCCCCATCCCGACCAACTTCATATGGTAATCCGCTTCCACCAGCACGCGGGCAGCCCGTGTTGAAGGATCAATTCCAAAAACCACCACGTCCTGCTTCCCCATGGCATCACGCAAACCGGCCAGCCACTTTCCACGTTGAGAAGCTTTAATCGCTTGCCCGCTGGTCGCTGCCAGGTAAGCCCGTGCCGCTGCCAGGTTTTTCTTCCGGGGATTAATCGAACAACCAAAGCGGGAATCCTGCTCAAATGCGTTGCGCAGGAGAACTACAAAATCATCCAGTTGCAGAACCGGTTTGCCGGTCTGAACATTGACCATTCTTCCGTCGGCTGCTGGCTGCCACGGCCCGGCCGGACCAGCAATCACAAGGTCTCCGGTTTCCGGATAGACTAGCAAATACTTAACTTGATAAATCCCAGCCAAGTGACGCATGGCCGCCGTCGGCTGCAAGCCCTGCAACCAGCGCAACTGGATCTGCTTTTCCAGGCGATTGAGAGAAACCTTGCGCAACGGACTCACCTGCTGCCAACTGTTCGGCTGTGACGACTGGCCTCGCAATGACGGCAATCCTGCCGAGCGAATATCTGCTAAATGTGATGTCTGTTGCACGTGTACTTTTTGCAACTGCCCCGACGTGTTGACATAAACACCACCAGCGAATTCCTGGATCGTACCGGCCCCACCAACTTCTTCCCAACTATCCGGAGCAACCGTCGTGGAAATCAATTCGATGAGAGAATCGAAATCTGCCATTGCCGCACCACCTCGATTCCCCACCGGGCGACTGGTAGCAATCGCTTCTACAGCCTGCCCACGAAGCAGATCACTGCGAATTGAATTAAGTGAACTGAGCGAGGCCGACGAGGAACCGCTGGCAGCCTGCGCAGCCGCCAGCCTGGCATAGAGACGATCACGTGCCTGGCGGTCGGTCGTACGATCAATCAACGCTCGAGCCGGCGCAAATTCACCCGCCGATAAGAATCGATCAAACTGCCTGTCTGCCGGGACATCCTGCTGGGCTTCAAGCAGCGTCGCCCAGCCCAGGAAGAGGAGAGTGAGTAATCCGAGCGTCAGAAAATTTACCGGTAAGCAAGACTGCCATACCTTGTTCTCAACCACCATCAGATCCTCCCCGCCAGGCATCCTTGCACGCCTGTCAAAAATGGGCCCAGAAAGACCCTAGCCACTGTTCCTTTCCATAGCTTGTCACAATGACTTGTCGCCTGTCAAGTTTCGGCGAATTGATAAAAGAGTTCCTAAAAGCGGGCAAAGCCCCGTCAACAAGAAACAATTGAAAACCCCAGGAAATGTTAAAACGGGCTATTTAGGCTGCCCGCGCACGCAAAAAAGCCCTTGCAACATTGCAAGGGCTTTTCTGTGCGGTCTGGTCAAACGAATTACCAAGCGTTTCCCGTTGCTCAGTAACGCGTTCAGCATATTGCTGATTGCTTAAGCAGCACTACAACCACATTTCTTCTTCTTGGCACCACACTTCGGCTCGGCACCACACTTGGGCTTCGGCTTGGCATCACAGATAAGTAGGAGAAGAAGACGTTTGAGTAAAGACTAGTAACCAAACTAGGGATCGTAAGCACAATAAGCTACAAACAAAACATCAACCAAG
>CAZXJC010000622.1:0-3106 GCA_964640885.1 uncultured Pirellulaceae bacterium
TGGACAACAACAGATAATTGCCCTGGACCAGTGCCAACCCGGCTCCGACTAATGGAGTCATCAGGGGAGCTACCAGCATCGCACCAATGACAACGGCCGCTGAATCCCGTGCCAACCCCAGCCCGGCAATCAAGGTCGATAAACAAATCAATGCAATAAAGTCAAAATCCCATCGCGAATGCGACTGGATCCGTTCCACCAGCGAAACGCGATCATTGCGATCCAGTTGGGGAACAAAGGACTGCAAACGATGTTCTAACAACCGCCTGATACGACTACCCCAGGGTATTTTCGACCGCACCACAGCTACTGCCGGCCCTTCTCCCTGGTAAAGCGCCTGGTCGGTGACCGTCGTAAAAAGCATTTTTCGGATAAAAGAATGATTCGTGGTTCCCAGTAACACCAGCTCAAAAGACTCGTCCAGTAACCCGCTAATTCCCTGGAATAACTCGTCAGCCAGGGTCACTCGCCCAATCACATGGTCCTGCTCACCATCGGCCACGCGGCGGACGATGCGGTCAATGATTCGTTCTCCTACCAGGACCGCCACTTCATCAACTTCTGGCTCCACGAAAAGAGCTGTTACCTGACCGTCTATCGAAGTCGCAAAATCCGCAGCTCGACTCAACGCCACGTCGGCATGAGGACCACCGGCAGTCGGAACCATGATCTTGTCGCACTGAGAAGCTCGGACATTGCCAGCCCGCAAGTACATCGTTTCGCATGGAGCCCGGAGAAACAACTGACGCTCGAGCGTGGCACCCGCATCAATTCCCTGCAACGGCGCATGCCGTGGAATGATCAACAGGCTGACCTCCGAATCAATCAGTTCCTGTAAGATCGCGTCCGTCAGTAACGAACTGCTAATTCGCTTCATGCGAACTTGCAAAGACGATTCTTCCTCGTTTACGCTTTGCAGCTCGTCGTCCGGGTCTGACTGAGACTTGAAGTGCCAAGGAAACGGCAGTTCCTGGATTTCAGTTCGTACCGTGGCCGCCAGTGAATCCTCCGGGCCAGCTTCGGCCAGCGGCACATTTGCTATTTCACTTTGGCTCCGCTGTCGCTGAACTTGTAGAACCAGCAAACCAGTCTCACTAGCTCGCGCAAAATAGGCTCCCCAGGAAATCAACTGGGTTACATCACTCTCGGTGATGAGTAAAACAGCAACTGTCATGCCTGTGTTCCAGTCACTCCCACCGACAGCGCGGGCAATCTGGCTTGCGTAGAACTCTTAACAGGACCGGCGCCGTTCAAAGCTTAAGCCAATCCTGATCATTCATTTCAGAGGCGCGACAAGTCTTCTATCTGCCGACGGTACTTGCGAGCCTGTCGTGTATAAGTCGCACGTTTTGCTTTACTTCCAGCAATTCGTGCCAGGCTATAGTACTTGTCAGCCAGAGCCTGTTTGACTTGGATCAGATTTTCAATCTTATTAGAGCTCATTTCATTCACCTTCTACTCTGCAAAACATTACCCACTATTCTTTTTTTGCGGGCAAAGCGTCACATTTGTGCAGCGCCAGCAATGGATACACTGTACCGCTATACGTAATAAAATGATAGGAGTCCGTGTTGAGAGACCGCGTCCACCAACGACCGGATTGACGCTGATTCGACAATAGCCAGCCGACAGCCTTCTGTAAACGGGCATCTTTTGCTGAAATTCCAGCATCCCGGAGCACTACCAGAACCAATCCCGTCTGATGCCCGTCGCTGGGCGGATTTTTGAATTCGGGTTCAGCTCGTAACTTTGCAGCGCGACCACCACTGCCCCACGCTTCCGGAGTCGCAAAAGTTCGCATCGACCAGCCACCATCCGACTGCTGATGTCTAAAAACCATCTTAAGCGTCTCCCTGCGCTCAACAGCAGTTAGCACACCCGGTAAACGGGTCGACACCCACAACCGCAGTAAACGAGCATAATCATGGGCAGGAGGAGTTTTCTTGAAGTACTCCAGCAGCCGCTGCAGCTGTTCTTGTTGAGTTGCAGTTAGTGACTTGGAATATCCAGGGGCCGTAGCAATGGCCATAGCAGCCACGGTCGCTGCCTGGTAATCACTCGATTCAAAAGGTGGCCAACACTTCGTATTACCCCAGGCACCATTTTTCGACTGGACCTGGAACATCAGGTCCAGGGCACTACGAGTCTCAGCAGAAAGCTGCTTCGTCACATGAGCATCCCACTCGGCAAGACCAGCCGCTACGTAAGCCACTTGCGTAGGTCGAATTCCTCCTTGCAACTCGGAAAGCGGCTTAGCACGCATTTCGGACAGTTGCTGTACAAAAAACTCCCGTATCTTCTCCTGCGGTTTTCCCAGCGCTGGAGTCAAAGCTGGTCGTATCTGCAAATAGGTTCCATTCGTATGACAGGAGACACACTTGTGATTACCCGACCAGGCCAGGGCACCCTGATCCACGTAACGAACCGCGTTAGCTAGGGAAAACGGACGAATCGGTTCATCGTGAGAAGCCGCTGGAATCGTAATTGACTCAAAGTGATACTGGGCAGGTTGCTCCGGATCAGCTGCCGAAAGACTGATGCCAGAGAGGACCACAAGACAAAAGACCAGCACGTGCATCCCGGTCCATGGACAACCACTTTTTTTTTGGAACATTCCGTTTCCCCTGTGAAAATGTTAGTTCAACTTGATCAAACCCAGCGCGCCGAGCAGAACCAGAAACTAACCGTGATAAACGGTAACCCCTTCCAATCGCTCACGTACCTTTTCAGCCCCTTCACTCGTAACCCGAGTATGAAGTAACCAAAGCTCCTTTAACGAAGAAAGGCCATGAATCTGATCGAGCGTTTCATCACCGTGGTTTTCATAAAAGAAAATACGCCAAACACGTTCGTGTTTATTCAAATCAAGACGCGCTCCCAAATCCTTCAAAGCAGCAATTGCATCCGGATGGTCATCACCGGGCTCACCTTCTTCCGACTCTTCCTTAGGCGTCTTTTTCTTCTCCGGAACCTCCGCCGCGGCTTCCGTAGACTTGTCCCCATCAGACTTGTCCCCATCAGACTTGTCCACATCAGACTTGTCATCATCAGACTTGTCATCATCAGACTTGTCATCATCAGACTTGTCATCATCAGACTTGTCATC
>CAZXJC010000623.1:0-10379 GCA_964640885.1 uncultured Pirellulaceae bacterium
GCTCTGCCGCCGCCTACGATCTTCGCCTGCGCCGAGAGGATCACGTGGCTTGTTGTGGGGATGTAGGCCGGTAACTCATTTCCAGTTACAACGTATGCTATGAATTGCCCGCTTCGTATCCAAATGGTCACGCCGGCCCCCGCCCGGAGCTTGCATGGTAATCGCGTCACAGCGCTGCGCTGGGCCAGGCTGCTCAGGCAACTGGGCCATCGTGTCAAGATTACGAATCAATACGAACCGACCTCGACGGACCTGTTGATTGCCTTGCATGCGCGGCGCAGTGCAGCAGCGGTTGCCGACTTTGCCTGTCAGTACCCGGGTAAACCGCTGATCGTGGCTTTGACCGGTACCGATCTTTATCATGATCTGCCGGATTCGCGGTTAGCCCAGCAATCACTTCAATTGGCCACGCGACTGGTCGTGTTGCAGTCGGATGGACTTCGGTACCTGGCGACTCGTCACCGGAAAAAAACACGTGCGATTATCCAGTCAGCACGTAAACCGGCACGACGCATTCCACCACTTAAACGCGTGATGGAAGTGGTAGTCGTGGCCCACCTGCGAGCAGTCAAGGATCCCTTTCGGCTGGCCCTGGCGAGGCGAAAATTACCGGAATCTTCACAGATTAGAGTCATCCAGATTGGCAAGGCACTTTCACCGGCAATGGAGCAACGGGCGGTTCGGGAAATGGCTCAGAACGTCCGTTACCACTGGCTTGGGCAATTACCTCGCTGGCAAACCTTGCAGCGATTGCGGCGGAGTCAGCTGGTTGTTGTCAGCTCACGCCTGGAAGGAGCTCCCAATGTAGCGTCCGAAGCGCTGGCGGCTGGGGTCCCCATGCTCTCCAGTCGAATTTCCGGAATGATCGGTTTGCTAGGGGAAGATTATCCTGGCTATTTTCCAGTTGCAGATACGGATCGATTAATGGAACTGCTCGTACGGGCAGAACACGATCGAGACTTCTATCGGCAATTGCAGGCCAGTTGCCGGCGACTTCAGCACCTGGTAACACCGAGGCGCGAAAAACGACTTTGGAAGGAATTGCTCGCAGAGATTACCTGAACAGGTGTCATCGTTCAAGAAGGTTTTGCCGCTGCCACGAAGAGGATCGTGAGGTACAATAACCCGTAGGTCATCAGTCTTGCACTGCTGGTGACGGTGGCAAGAAACTTCACTCGGAGAAGAGCTCGTGAGTACGCTGGCAGTTTCCGAATCATCTTCTGCCCGGCCGCAGCAGAACTGGATTCTCAGTTCTTGGGGCGACTGCTGCTTTATCATCGGTACGCCTGTCTTCGTGCTTCCACTGGTCCTCGCGTTATTTTTTAGAGGTGGCGAATTACTGGTCTGGAGTGCTTTTGCGGTCGTTAACACGTCTCACCATTTACCTACCTTTATGCGGATCTATGGTGACCGTGATCTCTTAAAACGTTTTCGCTGGAGTTTGCTGCTGGCACCGATCATCCCCTTTAGCTGCTGCATGTTAGCTGTCATATTCTTGATTAGTAGCGGCAGTTCGCTCAATGATATTCTCTATCTCTACATCATTGTGACGATCTGGGACCTGTGGCATTTCTTGATGCAACATTATGGGTTCATGCGCATTTATGATCGCCACAATCGAGCTCCCCGTAAAATTGCTGCTCGCATGGATCTCTGGTTGTGTAGTTCCTGGTTCGCCTACATTATGTTGGCTACGATCGCCTGGTTGCCCAACCTGCTTTACCAGTTGGCGGTTGAATGTGGTGTACCACTGGTAAACTTCGTGAATTCGAGTTTTATCCAGGGTTGCCAGTGGGTCGCCTTGGGATTGGCCCTGCTGGTGACAGCTCGCTATCTGGTTTACTTGCGCTGGTGCCAGCGGAAAAACTACTTTATCAGTTATGCCAAGATTGCCCTGATGGTGGTGACCTTCGGAATGATGTATCTGACCTATGTGCCACATGGGGCGATGGATCGGATCATTATCTGGATTACCGATGGCTTCAATGCATTGACCGGTGGTCTGTCGACTGCGCAGAGCGAGGGTGGGTATGCCCGAGGATTTCAACCCAGTGGTGCAGAATGGACCCTGTTGTCTGGATTCGCCACGCTGGGAATTGTTCATGTCACTCAGTACATGGCCATCGTCTGGAAATACAACCGAAACCTGGCACAGCGGAATCAGTCGGTTCGAGCCGGTGCCTTTAGCTGGTTTTTCTCCCGTGGAGGTTGGCTTGGCCTGGCCGCTGTCGTCTTCCTCTACCTGGTGCTCTGCCTGGGATATGGTTATGTCGTTACGATGGGGCCGGGGAATCCCGTGCAACCCGAAGTGCCCTTTAAGTGGGTAATTGGTTTGTTGGCTTCGATACTCTTCGCTTCCACCATCACGCATTACTATTACGATGGCTTTATTTGGAAGGTGCGACATAAAGAGAATCGTCAAAACCTGGAACTGGAAGATGGTAGCGAAGTTGATCAGGCAGCCACGACGACGGTCTCCTGGTGGGATCGTTCAGGTACCCTGTCTCCGCTTAAGGCACTGACCTGGCATGCCATCTACTTTCTGCCCCCCATCTTGTTGCTCTCCGGATGCTACTGGCTCTCTCATCAGCGATCGGTTCAAAACCCGGTTGCACAAATCAGGACGGTGATGGATGAGGCGCGAACCGAATCAGGTGATTACCAGGTTACCGATGACCAACGAAAACAGGCTACAGCGATCGTTGGGAAGATCGACCAGCAATTGAAGATTGAAAAACGCATGGAAGATCTTTACCCAAGAAGACAATATGTTACTTACCAGGCCCAGTTAACTTATTGGAAGGCAGCAGCTCAAATTTCTCTATTGGAACAAGGGTGGAATAATCCCAGCACGATTCAGCAATACTTGCGACAGGTAGACCAGGCAAAGTCTCTCTATGTCAAGTCTCTGGGTGTGCCCGGCAGCTATTCTAATCGTGAAGATCTTGACCTGGATGAGGCGACAGTCAGAGAACGGATCGGAAACTTGGAACGGGAGATGTTTAGTCTGATCTCCCGCCTCGAAGGGCTTAGGGGCGCCTTGCTCGGTCCCGGCAGTGACTAGATCCGCTGGAAGCTGGTGGTAAGCTCAAAAGGTCCACTAGAAGAGGAAATAACGCTGGGCCAGCGGAAGTGACTCAGCCGGTTCGCAGGTCAGGTGTTCTCCGTCGGCAGTCACGTGGTAAGTTTCCGGATCGACCGTGATCTCCGGGGTGGCGTCATTGAGTTTCATATCTTTTTTGGTGATGCCACGGCAGTTCTTGACGGCCTCCAGTTGTTTTTCCAGGCCGTAAGTGCTGGCCACGTTTTCCTGCTCGCATAACTGGCTTACAAAAGCGACTGAAATCGGGCCGACCGCTTTTCCATAACCGCCAAACATGGGACGCATGAAGGAGGGCTGAGGCGTTGGGATGGAGGCATTGGGGTCACCCATTTGCGACCAGGCGATGACACCGCCCTTGATGACCAGTTCTGGCTTGGCACCGAAAAAAGAAGGTTTCCAGAGAACCAGGTCGGCCAACTTACCAACCTCGATTGAGCCAATCAGGTGGGACATGCCATGGGCGATAGCCGGGTTGATCGTGTACTTGGCGACGTACCGCTAGATTCGGTAATTGTCATTACCCGCGTTGTCTTCCGTCAGTGAACCGCGTTGCTGCCGCATCTTGTCAGCCGTTTGCCAGGTTCGCGAAATAACTTCGCCAACACGTCCCATCGCTTGTGAGTCAGAACCCATGACACTGATGGCTCCCAGGTCATGCAGGATATCTTCGGCGGCGATTGTCTCTCCCCGAATACGGCTCTCAGCGAAGGCCACGTCTTCCGGAAGGTTTTTGTCCAGGTGATGACAGACCATCAGCATGTCGAGATGTTCGTCGATCGTGTTGACCGTGTAGGGTCGTGTTGGATTGGTGGAACTGGGCAGCACATTTGCTTGGCCGCACACTCGCAGGATATCAGGAGCGTGGCCACCACCGGCACCCTCGGTGTGATAGGTGTGGATGGTGCGCCCTTTGAAAGCCGCGATCGAATCTTCTACGAAGCCGGATTCATTCAATGTGTCGGTATGAATGCAGACCTGGATATCCAGTTTCTCGGCCTCGGTCAGGCAACAGTCGATGGTGGCTGGGGTCGTCCCCCAGTCTTCATGAAGCTTGAGTCCGACGGCACCGCCGAGAATCTGTTCTTCGATCCCTTCGGGCTTGGCCGTATTTCCCTTGCCGAGAAAACCGAAATTCAAGGGCAAGTCATCGGTCGCCTGGAGCATCATCCGGATGTGAGTAGCACCCGGGGTGCAGGTCGTCGCGCAGGTCCCAGTGGCGGGTCCCGTGCCACCGCCAAGCATGGTCGTCAACCCGCTGGCAATCGCCTCCAGGGCCTGCTGCGGACAGATAAAATGAATGTGGGTATCAAGACCGCCGGCAGTCAGGATTTGTCCTTCTCCAGCGATGACTTCCGTGGTCAACCCGACGATCATCTGGGGATCGACCCCTTCCATGACGTCCGGATTGCCGGCCTTGCCGATACCGACGATCTTGCCCGCCTTGATGCCAATGTCTGCCTTATAAATTCCCGTGTAGTCGACCACTAGTGCGTTGGTGATGACCAGGTCGAGGGCATCTTCCTGGGAGACACCAGTTGCCTGTCCCATGCCGTCACGGAGGACTTTACCACCACCAAATTTACATTCATCACCATAGACCGTATGGTCTTTTTCGACCTCCAGGGTGAGTGACGTATCACCGAGCCGCACACGGTCACCGGTGGTTGGTCCATAGATGTCTGCATAGCCAGAACGGGAGATTTTGTATGCCATGATAGTCTCTGCCTGAAACGAGAATTATTGATTGCTTTCGTGTGCGAACGATTGAGATTGGATCCGCTCCATGGTGGCGGCCCGGTTTTCATCACTGACCGGTCCATCGGCCAGGTTGTTGCCACCACGAATGACCTGGTTGCCGGCAATGTCGACCAGCGTAACTTCTTTACTTTCACCGGGCTCAAAACGGACGGCTGTTCCGGCAGGAATATCGAGGCGTTTTCCGTAGGCTTGCTCCCGATCGAACTGTAATGCCGAGTTGGTCTCAACGAAATGATAGTGGCTGCCGACCTGGACTGGACGATCTCCCAGGTTCGTGATCGTCAGGGTCACAGTTTCTCTTCCCACGTTGAGTTCTAATTCACCTTCGACGGTTGTGAACGTTCCCGGAACGTCGCTCGTCTCTTCTGCCTGGTCGCCAAAGAGAGCCAGTTCTGGAACCGGCAGGAAACTGCCAGCCAAGGCCAACTCCAGGTTCCCGTCTTCCGAGGCAATCGGATGGTGGACAGTGACCAGCTTGGTACCATCGGGAAATGTCCCTTCGACTTGCACCTCCGGTATCATTTCAGCAACGCCAGCCATCACCTGGCGGCGGCCGAGAAACTGTCGGCCCAAGTCCATCAGCTCTGCTACCGAACGACCGTCCCGGATTGATTCGAGCAGTTGGGTGGCGATTAGGGCCACCGCTTCCGGGTAGTTAAGTCGTAGCCCCCGGGCTAATCGCTTTTGTGCCAGGAATCCAGCATTATGAAGATCTAGTTTTTCCGTTTCACGCGGAGTTAAATGCATGACGCTTTTCCTTTTACCACTTACGGGCCCAAGGGGTTTCCCCCAGGAAACTCTCCAAGAAGCATAACCTTCGAGTCACACAGTCGGCAACCAGTTGAGTCGTAATTCCGGCAATTCTGAGGATGATTCCACCGTCCAAGGGGCTGACCGTCTCGATCAAGGAACTGTTTGATTCAACCGGCTGGTCAGCAACCGCTTGCAGAATATTTTCACCTTCTGCTTCGAGTATCTTTCCCACCAGTACCACTACCGCCAGGCAATGAAAACGGCTGACTCGAAAGGGGCTTTTCAAGGGACCGTCCCGGGAGTCGAGCAGCAACCGGTCGGTCAACAGTTGTTGCGAGTCCCGGTAAACGTCGATTTGACTGCGATAGCGAGTAAAGTCCCAGCTTTCTCCCCGCTTGCGACGTCCACTGGTGAGCCAGTCCAAGAGCACCACCGAGCCTTCTGAGTCGAGGTGGAATTGTTGCTGTTGTTCGTAGATCGCGTCGGCAAAGCAAGTGATCGGATCAGGGACGGAAACCAGCAGAGCCCCGTCATCGATATGGGCCTGCAGTGTCTGCCGACAGCCTTTTTTTGCGGGATCTCGGTAGACCTTCGTGGAGGCCTGGGTGCTAAGTACGCAAGTCGTATTGGGACTTAGTTGCATATCGAGGTGGATTTGATCGCCGGCCACCAGTCCGCCACCAAACGTACTGGAATAGACCCAGGCTGCCGATCCGTCCCGTCGCGGAGTGATCAGTTTCAAGGGGCTGGTTGCCTGGGAGCGGGTAATCTCGGTCCGCTCACGGACGTTCGTTAGTTCCAGCAGGCCATGGCCAGGCAGCAGTTGAGGCATGCGAAGGTTCTCTCCGGACCAGGCGATTGCTAGACACTTAGATGCTGGCTAACCAGTTCATCGGTCAGTTCTTTCGTCGCTCCATCGGCGACCACTCGGCCCCGGTTCATTAGGTAGAACTTGTCGCCGAATTCACGAACGAAATCGAGATACTGTTCCACCAGGACGATGGTCATGTTTGAGTTGGTCGCCAGGTCCTTGAGGACATGACCGATCTGTTGAATGATATTGGGTTGGATTCCTTCGGTCGGTTCATCCAGTAACAGGACCTTAGGGTTGCCGACCAGGGCCCTGGCAATGGCCAGTTGTTGCTGCTGGCCCCCGGAGAGATCTCCACCCATACGACGCTTCATCTCCAGCAAAACGGGAAAGATCTCGTAAACATGACCGGGAATGGTACTGGTTCGCAGGGGATTAGCCTGCAGGCCGACTTTCAGATTCTCTTCGACGGTCAACTTGGCAAATAACTGTCGGCCCTGTGGCACCAGCCCGAGGCCCGTCTTGGCCCGTCGATGGGCTGCCAGGGAAGTGACATCGACGCTGCCCATGAGAATCGATCCATGTGAGGCTTGCAGGGTTCCCATGATGTTCTTGAGCAGGGTTGTCTTGCCAACCCCGTTACGTCCCATGATGCAGGTAATTTCACCAGCATGCATCTCCATGCAAACCTGCTGCAAGGTGCGAATCGAGCCGTAGGAAAAGGAGATGTTGTCGACAGTTAACATGGTATTGATTGGTTCTGGTCAGCGATCGGTTGTTTGAGAAAATCGTTTGCCTAACGACCCAGGTAAGCCTCCACTACTTTTTCGTCCGCCTGCACTTCATCCATCGATCCCTGGGCCATGATCTTGCCTTCGTTGAGGACCGTTACAGGGGCATTTAACAGGCGTACGAAGTCCATATCGTGTTCAATGACGATGATGCTGTGCTCTTCCTGTAATTCCAGCAGCAGTTCTGCGGTCAGGATGGTCTCTTCATCGGTGAGACCGGCCGCCGGCTCATCCACCAGCAGTAGCTTGGGGGAGGAAAGAATCAGCATACTGATTTCTAGCCATTGACGTTGACCATGACTGAGTGCCTGGACCAGCCGATAAGCATCATCGTCCAAGCGTACCCGCCGTAACATTTCGAAGATGCGTTCGTGCTCTTCAGCGGTGGTGCTGTGGGAGAGATTGTGCAGCAGTCCCTGGGAGTCAGGAAGCGCCAGTTCCATGTTCTGGTAGACCGTGAGGCTGTCGTAAATTGTTGGGGTCTGGAATTTACGACCGACCCCCATCAGGGCAATATCGGTTTCCGAGGTCTCGGTAATGTCCCGATCGGAGAAGATTACCCGTCCAGTCGTCGGACGCGTTTTGCCACTAATCACATCGCAGAGTGTCGTCTTGCCGGCTCCGTTGGGACCAATAATCACCTGCAGCGTGTAGTGAGGGAGCGAGAACTCGCTGATGTCGAGGGCCTTGAAGCCGTCAAAAACCACAGTCAAGTCGTGAACTGAAACGATGTCGGCCTCAATCTGGGGCTTGTCGCTCCGTAATCGCTGGATGTTAGCAACCCGTTTTAGGCGTGCTTCCACATCAATCGGGCCCATGATGCTGGCATCCTCAACCTCCTGGTCGGCTTCGTTGTTAGCTGCTGCCAATCCACCAAGCGCTGGGACCGCTCCGTACTTGTTGCCTTCCGGCGAACTGCGCAGGCTTAAGATCAGCAGAAGGACTGGTATCCCGGTGTACGGGACAAGCTCCATCATGAAGGCAAAATAGATAGCTGCGGCAATAACCCATGCCAGCAATGCTACGGTAACAGCCCTTGGGATGGTGGCGGGCAGCAGCAGCTTGACCATCGTAGCGGTGAAGAGAAAGGCGAGCAGCGGTAGCAGGTATTTTATCGCTTGGAGTTGCTCGTTATCACCTGCTAGCGACGCCAGCAGGAAAGCGGTGCCAACGGTTAATGAAATAGTGGCAACGACAATACCGAGCACGCCCCCAATCCGTGGCCGGGGTAGAGCCTCCGGGCCCTCTGGATGCCCAGCCCGCGTGTTGTAGCACCAGCATGCGCCATAGACCGTCATGACACCGATCAAAAGACTGGAAATGATCGCCAATAATAGCAGCAGTAGGCTTCCCTGGATCATGGCTAGCAGGCCTGCCAACCCGCCTACTAGGGAATCAGCCCCGGTGGCCTGATTAAACAGGTAGGTCAGCAAGATAAAAGGCAAGGGGATGGCGACCACCACCAGCATCCACCAGAATGCCCGACCGGTATCCTGGATCCGCCGCACTGAGACAGCCACCAAGGGGACCAGCATTAGGACCAGGTATGCCAAAAGCGTCCAGCGCAGCACCACGGTCATGGTTTTCATTTCTTCACCGCCGGTGAAAATTTGAGTGAACCCCTTGGGAGCAATCAGCATGGCGGCTGCAGTCAGTAGCAGTACAAAAACCAGGTGAAAGACGCTGAAATACCAGAATTCCTGCCGCCCGGAGCGACCTTTAAAATTCAGATAGCCTTTCAGTGCCTGGCGGTACCAGTGGAAGTCGTTCTTCAAGCTAATTAAGCCATCGGGTCGGGCCAGCACTACTGCGATAAAGAGTGCCCCTTGGACGAAGGGCCAAGTATCGGCGGCCACGCTGGTGAGGTAGCTATAGATTAGGTTCACGGCCAGGGCGCCAATGATCGGTCCGGAGAGGGACCCGCGGCCCCCCACGGCGACGTAAATGACCACCAGGATGGATTCCTTCGGTTCCAGGTTGGTCGGTGTAAAGATACCCATCTGCGGGGCATAGAGCATGCCTGCCAGGCCGGCAATCATGGCCGATACGGAGAAGATAAAGACCTTGTAGACATAAGGTCGGTAACCGGAAAAACGTAGGCGACTTTCCTTGTCCCGAATCGCAACCAGGACCCGTCCCAGTCGTGAATGAATGATGTAGCGGCAGAGCAGGTAGACGTCTAGCAGGACCGCAACCGTCACCAGGTACAGGATGAATTTGACCCCATCATCCTCCAGTTTATCGTAGTTGTCATAGTTGCCAGTGAGATGGGATCGGAACCAGGCTGCACCGCCGAGGGCCACGAGCAGGCTGATACCGAGTGCACTTAATCGTAACGGGTCTTTCCAGAAAGAACCCTGTTGAGAGAGGTTCTTATTCGCCGCTTGCCGGCAACGGTACCAGTTTACAATCGAGCGGGTTAGCAGCATGACGTTGACGGCCAGGAATAGCCACAGCACGCCGAACATCTTGATCAGTCCACGGCTTTGTTCCGGATCAAAAAACGGACCGACCCGTTCAAAGCGGTTCATGCCATTGGTGCCACAGAGTTTCATCTTGTTCATACTGAAGACTAGCCAGACGGCCAGCGTCAGAGCCTGGGTCAGAATGGCAAAGAAAACCCCCCGTACCCGACTGCGAAAGACAAAGAAACCGAGCACCAGGGCCACGAAGCCTGGGATCAGTAAGCTCAGGATGGTAGAGAATTCAAGCCAGTAAAAGGGCTTCCAGAAGAAGGGAACCAGCCAGTCTTTTTCCGTTTCACCGACTCGCTCGGGATAGACAATATGGAGACAGGCTGGCATTTTCCAGCCGGTTACATCAATGACCCCTTCGGGACCGCCATGATGAGCCAGGTACATTCCCATGGCATAACCGCCGAGGGCAAAGAACAAGGACTGGCAAAGACAGAGCATGCCCGTATAGCCCCAAATCAGGTCCAGGCTAACGGCCACGATGGCAAAACAAAGATAGCGGCCCAGCTTGTTGACCTCCACGATGTCGATATTGTCGGTCATGTAGAGCAGCGGGACGATGACCAGGCCCAGTAGCATCAACACCAGGGGCGCAGCATCTTTACCCTCGCGGTTGCCGCCCGGTAACTGGTCGGCTGAGAGTGGCGGCAATGGGTTTGAGTTATTCATCGGCCCGCCTCCCTCGGGGG
>CAZXJC010000624.1:0-4162 GCA_964640885.1 uncultured Pirellulaceae bacterium
GCAATTGGTTGAAGAGGCTGTTCAGGTATCAGGAGATAACAACTTACCGATTTCACAGCGTCGGCAGGCAATCGATTTTCTGGGGTCGGCTAGTTTTACTGTTGCCGGGCCGGTGTTGCCCAAATTTTTGGCAACTGAGCAGCCAAGCGATTTGCAATTAGCAGCTGTCCGGGCCCTCTCTACTTTTGATGCACCGCTAGTTGCCCAGATATTTGTTGACCACTGGGCGTCGGCCACGCCAGCCCTGCGAGGGGAGATGATGAATGGGATGTTTCGTCGCACGTCACGCATCAAGACATTACTGGCGGCGATTGAAAGTAAGACGGTTCGTGCTACGGATGTTGACTCCAGTTACCGTGAACAATTGCGGACCCATCGTGACCGGGAGATTCGCGCCCAGGCAGCAAAGCTTTTTGTGCCGCCAGCAGCTCGCCTGGAGGTGCTTAAGCAGTACCAGGCAAGCCTGGCATTAACCGCGAATGTGGCAAATGGACGCAAGACCTATGAACGAGTCTGCATGACTTGTCATCGCCTTGGTGACCAGGGTAAGGCAGTGGGGCCCAACCTGGCGTTCACCAAGAACAAGCGACCGGGGGAATTGTTGACTCATGTTTTAGATCCGAATCGAGAAGTCGAACCGTCTTTTATGCAATACAACGTGGTTGATCGGCAGGGTCGGATTTACACGGGGATGATCGCCACCGAGACGGCCAGCAGCATCACGGTTCGCCGCGCCGAAGCGGCTAGCGATACGATCCTGCGCGCGGACATCGACGAGGTGGTTAACTCGGGGAAATCAGTGATGCCCGAAGGCCTGGAACAAAAGATTAGCCTGCAACAAATGGCTGACTTGCTCAGCTACCTGCGCCAGATCCAGTATGACCTGGGGACCGAGGCGGGCCTGATCGAGGAACCGCAGAAAGGGTTACCGGCAGCAAAACCTGGACAACCGTGAAGATGAACGGGCAGAGAAATCTTCTACTTGTCATCCGGCTTGGGTAATTGTTCCGACAAGCTGGCAATCGTTTGTTCCATTTGGTCCAAGCGGTCGATCATGATGTCCTGCATCTGTTGCATTTCTTCCGATTCCTCGCCGACGTAGAGGGAGGTCAGGGTGGCTGTGAAAACACCTACCAGGATCATCCCGGTAATAACAAGCAAGACCGTTAACACGCGACCCATCAGTGATTGGGGATTGTGGATATCTCCAAATCCACCGGTCACGATCGTTGTAAAACTCCACCAGATACCACCGCCGATCGAGGTGACGTCGTTACCTTCCTGGGCGACGTTATGCTCCAGTTGAAAAACCAGCAGGCCACCGATCAAGAGGATGCCCATTCCCCATTTGAGTGACCGTTTCATTAGTTTTACGTCCATGGCATCTTGCAGTTTGTCCATGCCCCGCCACAACAGGAAGATGACTCGCATCGCTCGAAACACGCGCGCGAATCGCAGGATGCGAGCAAATCTTGCCACGCGTGCAACGCGTCCAAAGCGAGCTAGCTGCGCTTGCCCGGGGATCGGGATGGAGGTCACGAAGTCGATCCAATGGTGCCGCCAAAACCAGGCCTTTGAATTGGCACAACTGCGTCGCAGGAAAAACTCGATCATGAAGATCAGGCAACAGCAGGCATCGATCCAGAAAATAGCGTTTTTGCTTAACCAGTCCGGGCGACCGACCGTGGTTTGGTAGCTCACGACATCTGATTGTCGCAGGCTTGTTCGCCGTTCAGACAGTTCCTTCCAGGCGAGGTCTTCCCGAACAGGATCGGCGATGTGAAAGGTCCCTTCCGAACCGCAGTGAAACACACCCCATTTTTCCGGCACAGTGAAATCGTAGACCAGTAATCCCAGGACCAGCACAATCAGCGAGAGAGTGATTCCCTCCAGCAGGTGCAGACGAAACCGTGATCCCAGCAACTGTGTCATTCCTGCCACGAGGTGCTGATGTTCCAGTGCATTATTGATTCGCTGCTGGCGATTCAGGCAATCTTCGATGTCACCACGTAAGAAGGTTTGTTTTTTCTTTAGGTTCACGAAGGTGAGGGGATCGCCAGATTTCAGGTTCTGTTGAACTTCTTCCTTTAGATTAGCCGCCTGCTGACGTAAATCTTGCAGTTCTACCTCGACCTGCGCGGCCATTATACGGAGCGTTTCCGGTGGTGTTTCTCGATACCCATATTTCCCCAGGTCGCGCAAGGATTCTTGGATCGTGGGAAGCTCGTCGTAGGTTGTCGGCTCAGAATTGGCCATACCTGTGCTCACAAAGGATCTAAGAGAAAGGGGACGATATGGATTCGTATCAATCTTTTTGTCAGCACTTGTTATGGCAGTTCTACCAGTTACCTGCAAGTGTCTACATGGGTGGTCTTACTCGGGGTCGAGTTTGTCGAGACGCTCTGCAATGGCATCAATTTTCATGCTCAGATCATCTTGCAGACGTTCGATCTCTTCTGACTGCTCGCCTACGAATAGCGAGGTGAGCGTGGCAGTAAAGACGCCAATAAATACCATGCCCGTGATTACCAGAACGGCAGTCAGAATC
Organism: uncultured Pirellulaceae bacterium; assembly: GCA_964640885.1. Classification (GTDB taxonomy): domain Bacteria; phylum Planctomycetota; class Planctomycetia; order Pirellulales; family Pirellulaceae; genus JAZADA01. The sequence continues at coordinate 2,549 of CAZXJC010000624.1, forward strand.
TGTCCCTCAATCGAAATGGGGTTATGAATATCCCCGAAGCCACCGGTCAGTACGGTAGTAAAACTCCACCAGATCGCCAGCAGTACGCTGCCAACGGGATTTGGTGTGTCTACCCCGTCTTCGATCCCCAAGTGGCCCTCCATTTTGTACATGACGAGGGCACCGAGCAACGTGACGATCGCTGCCCAGCGGATCGTCTTTTTCATCATCTTGACATCAATGACATCCTGCAGCTTGTCCATCCCTCGCCACAACATGAAGAACAGTCGCAGAAACCTAAGGAAACGCAGGAGTCGCAGCAGTCGTGCGAAACGGCCCAGCCGAGCTGCCCGCCCGAAGCGGGCCAGTTGCGCGTCACCAGGTATCGGAATCGATGTGACGAAGTCTATCCAGTGATTGCGCCACACGTATTTTTTTGAGTTTGCACAACTTAACCGGAAAATGAACTCACTCATGAAGATTACGCAGCAGACCACGTCGATATAGAAGATATTGTTCTTGGAAAGCCAGCCTGGTCGCAGTTCATCACCACCGGCCACATTGTCGTAGACCAGCAGTCCGAGGACGAACACTATTAGCATCAGGATAAATGCTTCCAGGCAATTCAGCAGCCGTACAGAACCAATCGCTTTTGCCATGTTTTCCCGCAGCTGGCGTCGCTGAACGCTCTTCGTTAACTTGGTCTGGAGATCTTCCAGGCTTTCTTTCTGAGCACGGAGCTTGCCGGCATGGACCCTGGCCAGTCGAAGTGCGTCCGGGTCCGATTGTTCCAACGCGGTGACAACTGTCTTTTCGGAGCTCCTGGCACGTTCGGCCAGCTGGTCCATCTGAACGGCAATCGCATTCAACATCTCTTGTAAGGTTTCGACGGAGAGATTTGCTGGATTGACCGCATCCAGTTGTTTGAGAATCTTTCGAAGATCGTTATTTGTGGCCATAGCTGTGCCTGTCAGACTTAAGAGCTCAAATCGTTGCTGGTGAGTGATCGCTTTCTTTCTATTCAGATGATAACCTGAACAAAAACAGATTTGTAGCAACCTAGGAAAACAGAATGTTAATAATACTGCGTAAAGTCATGATTCCCTTGTTATTGGTGTTGATGCCAATTTCCCTGGTCGCCAGCGAATTGAATGTTATGACGTTCAATATTCGTTACGACAACCGGGGCGATGGCCAAAACCAATGGCGTTTTCGAGCTGGTAACGTGGCCAATATGTTTGCGACTCATGATGTCGCGGTTGCTGGTTTACAAGAAGTACTACACCGCCAGTTGACCGAACTGAAGAAGCGATTGCCTCAATATGAATCAGTCGGTGTGGGACGCGAGGATGGCATGCAAAAGGGGGAGTATGCTCCCATTTTCTATCGCAAGGATCGACTAACGCTGGAGCGTTACGATACCATCTGGCTGTCGAAGACGCCCGGCCGGCCGGGAAGTAAAAGTTGGGATTCTTCGCTCCCCCGCATCGCCACGCTGGCGTGGTTCAAAGAGAAGCAGGGGGACCAGCGCTGGCTGATCGTCAATACTCATTTTGATCATCGAGGTGCTGAAGCCCGACGTGAAAGTGCCACGCTCATTGCTCACCACGTTAGGAAAGTTCGTTACCGGGATCA